>JASHUW010000459.1 GCA_030039815.1 Alphaproteobacteria bacterium | reverse complement strand
TATCGGGCAGTACCATCACCCTCGGCGGCAACGAGCTGGACATCGAACAGACCGGCAGCTCGACCTTTGCCGGCGCCGTGACCGGCAACGGCGCGAGCAGCTTGATCTTCGAGGGCACCGGCAGCGAGACGCTGAGCGGCGTCAGCACCGCCACCGGCAGCATCCAGAACAACGGCAGCGGTACGCTGTCGATCGGCGCCGGCGGCTCGATCGCCTCGTTCAGCAGCGTCCAGCTCGGCTCCTCGAACGCCGTTCTCGACATCTCGAACGCCGGCAACCAGACGGTCCAGAACCTGTCCGGGGATTTTGGCGGCTCGATCACGCTCGGCGCGAACACGCTGACCGACCTGACAAACAGCGGGAACACCTTCGCCGGCGTGATTTCCGGTACTGGCGGGCTGACCGTGTCGGGCACCGGCTCGCTGACCCTGGAGGGCGCGAACACCTATACCGGCGCGACCACGATCAGCGGCGGCACGCTGGCGATCGCCTTCGGTGGATCGATCGCGACGTCGAGCGGCGTCAATCTGACCGCCGCGGGTGCGACCTTCGAACTGCTCAACAACGACACCACCACGACAATCCGGGACCTGTCCGGCGTATCCGGCAGCATCGTCTCCGTCGGCGGCCTCAACACCCTGGCCTTCGGCACCGCCAACTCGACGACCTTCGCGGGGACGTTCATCGGCGATGGAACGCTGTTCAAGCAGGGCAGCGGCATCCTGACCCTGACCGGCAACAGCAGCGGGTTCGCTGGCACCACCATCGTTTCGGCCGGCGGGCTCGACATCGCGCCGACCACCACCTCGGGCGGCAGTCTCGGCGGCTCGGTGACGGTGGAAAACGGCGCCTTCGTCGCGGGCCACGGCACGATCGGTGGCTCGCTCATCAATGTCAGCGGCACGGTCGCTTCGCTCGGCGCTGCGGTGCCGCTGACCGTTGGCGGCAGCTACACGCAAAATTCCGCCGGCACGCTGGAGGTCGGGGTGAGCCCGACGGCGGCGACGCGGCTCGCTATCACCGGCAGCGCCAGCCTTGCCGGCACGCTCAATATCCAGGCGGTGCCCGGCAACACCGGCTACGTGCCCTTTACCAGCTACCTGATCCTCAATGCCAGTGGCGGCGTCACCGGCACGTTCAGCCAGCTGACCGGCGCGCTGCCGACGCTGCCGGTCGGCCTCGACTACAACAAGGATACCGTCGAGCTGGTGCTCGGCGGGTTCAAGGGAATCACCAGCAATGAGAACGCGGTGGCGAATTCGCTCAACGCCGCCTTCTCTGGCTCGACCGGCGATTTCGCCATCGTGCTCGACCAAGCCGTCAACCTGCCGACGGCAGAGATGCATCAGGCGCTGTCGTCGTTCGGCGGCCAGATTTACGGCAATATGGCGACGGTGACCCTGGAGGATCGCCGCTTGTTCCTCGGCGCCATGGATGAGCGGCTGCGCCTGCTTGGTCATGACTCCCCGTCGGCCGCCGAGCTCGGCAGCCTCGGCGGCGGCCTCCCGATGGCCTGGGGCGCCGGCCCCAACGCGCTGCAGATGGCCGCGCTCAGCGACGCGATCAACGATCCGGTCGGCCTCGCGGTGCAGGGCATGGCGACCGACGCGACCTCCGCGGCACCACTGCCGGTCCCGCCGCCGGCGCCGCCGCCCGCTCAGCTCTATCCCCAAGCGGCGCCGCCGTCGCAGCCGCCGTATGCCCCGCCATCCGCAGCGCCGATCGGCGACATCATCAACGACCCGGTCGGCATCGCCGCGCAGGAGGTGCCCAATGCGGCGCCGATCCGCAGCTGGAGTCCCGGCACCGGCAATATCTGGGCGCGCGGCTTCGGCCAGTTCGCCAGCATCAGCAATGGTGGCGGTGCGCTGGGCGCCGACTATATCACCGGCGGCGGTGCGATCGGAGCCGAGCTGATCCATACGTCGCAAAGCCTCTTCGGCCTCGCGGTCGGCGGCGGGCAAAGCAATGTCTCGCTCAACACCAATTCGGAAACCGGCACGATTTCGTTTGTCCAGCTCGGGGGCTATGGCGCGCAGGCGGTTGGCGACGGCCTCGTCGTCGATGGCGCGGCGATCTACGCGCACGATTTCTATGACGTGTCGCGCGGCATCTTCCTGCCTGGCACCAACCGGGTCGCGACATCAAGCCATGGCGGCGATGACGAGGTGCTCGATGTCGGGCTGAGCCGGCCCTATATCGCCGGCGGCTGGAAGGTGACGCCGCGCGCCGGCTTCTCGTACTACCATATCGGCCAGGCGGCGTTTTCCGAAAGCGGCGCGAACAGCCTCGACCTTAATGTCAGTCCCAACGATCTCAACGCGCTGTTCAGCCGTATCGGCATTGCCTTCGCCCGGCCGGTTATCCTTGGCGACGCTCATCTCGTACCGGAGTTCCGCGTCGCCTGGCTGCACAACTTCCTCAGCCTCAACGACACCTACAACGCCAGTTTCAGCGGCTCGAACGCGCCAAGTTTCGTGCAGAACGGCGTGCCGATCGGCCGCGACGCCGGCGATATCGGCATCGGGCTCGGCATCGCGTTCCCGCAGACCGCCTTCCCCGGCGAGCTGTCCGGGTTCCTGCAATACGACGCGACGCTGGCGACGCACGAGACGGTTAACTCCATCGCCGCGGGGGTTCGCTACAGATGGTGAGCGCGGGCCGGCCGGCCCGCTCCTGTAGCGCCTTCACTGCAACCTTCCGTTAAGCTATCGTGCCGCCAAGGGCGCGGTTCGCCACGGTTCGGCAAATAACAATTAAGGAAATTTTGCTAGTAATCGTCGCACGGAGCGCCGGCCATTCCGGCATCCCGCGGGGTAGGCGTCGATGAGCACAGTAGGTACCGCAGCTGGGCAAGGTTGTCGCCGGGTGCTGGAAGGTGTCGGCCCCGTTTTCCGGCCGCGCCGTCTCGGTCGGTGAGGACCATGGATCAGGTTCAATGGGGGGCGTCAAAGGTGCCTGACGGCGATGCGCTCGATGTCCGGCTGATCGCGTTCTACCTTCCGCAATTCCACCCGATCCCGGAGAACGACCGATGGTGGGGACCGGGCTTCACCGACTGGCAGAACGTCGCGAAAGCGACCCCGCTGTTCGACGGGCACTATCAGCCCCACCTGCCGGGCGCGCTGGGCTTCTACGACCTGCGGCTCGATGAAATCCGCCGCAAGCAAGTCGAAATGGCGCGCGCAAACGGCATCTACGGCTTCTGCTACTACTATTACTGGTTCAACGGCCGGCGGATCCTCGAAACCCCGCTTAACCGCTACATCGCCGACCCGAACATCGACTTCCCGTTCTGCATCTGCTGGGCCAACGAGAACTGGAGCCGGCGCTGGGACGGCGGCAATCGCGAAGTGCTGCTCGTGCAGGAGCATGACACCGAGTCGGACATGAGCTTCATCCGCGAGGTGATCCCGCTCTTCAAGGACCCGCGCTATATTCGCGTCAACGGCATGCCGCTCCTGGTGCTGTATCGTGCCGATCTTCTGAAGGTGCCGACCGCGACCGCGGCCGGCTGGCGCGAGGAGTGCGAGAAGGCCGGGCTGCCGGGCCTCCATCTCTGCGCGGCGCAGACCTTCGACATCTCCGATCCGCGGCCCTACGGCTTCGATTCCGCCTGCGAGTTCCCGCCGCACAAGCATGCGGTCGGCCACATCGCGCAGGATCAACGCGGCCTGCCCGAGGATTTCAAGGGTTGGGTGTGCGATTACGAGATGGTCGCGCGCTATTCGGTGACCGCGCCGCCGCCCGACTATCCGCTTTATCGCGGCCTGTTCCCGAGCTGGGACAATAGCGCGCGCAAGCGCGGCCAGGCGCTGATCTTTCACAACTCCGACCCGTCCCGTTACGAATACTGGCTGCGCGGCCTCATCTCCTACACGCGGCAGAACCTGGTCGGCGACCAGCGGATCATCTTTATCAACGCGTGGAACGAGTGGGCGGAAGGCGCGCATCTCGAACCCGACCTGCGATACGGCTCGGCCTATCTCGACGCCACCAAGCGGGCGATGAGCAGCCAGACCGATCCCAAGCAGCTCTTCGATCTGCTGGCGGATCAGATCAAGATGATCGCCAACCCCGACCTGCGCGAGCGGATCGAGGGCTACGCGCAGGAGGTTCATGCCCAGCTCAACAATCTCAGCCGCACCGTCGAATACTTCACCCGCGAGCGG
>JASHUW010000458.1 GCA_030039815.1 Alphaproteobacteria bacterium | reverse complement strand
CCAATCGCAAGGATGTTTTGTCCTATATCGGCGGGGAGATAAGGTACACAGCGAACACCGCCTGGGGGCCGCTGACGCCGACGGCACGATTCGAATGGGCGCACCAGTACAACTCCGGCAACAACTCGGTTTCCGTGGCCTATAGCAATGATCCGCTTTTGCTTTCGAGTTTCACGGCGCCTGCGGACCGCGCCGCTCAAGATTATTTCGACCTAGGCGCTGGCTTGGCGCTGCAGGTCGCGCCGAATCAGTCTGTATATCTCACCTACGATGCGATCGTCGGCCTGAGCCACACCACGTACAACAGCTTCACTGGCGGGATACGGATCACCTTTTAGGCAAGCGGCCGAGACCGACGCGCCGCGATCAGTGCACGGTGAGGCCAGTTGTGCTCCCTACGCCAAGCGACTTCGTTCTGCGCCCCCAAGCTGGCCGAGAACAACCCTCGGCTCAAGGCGTGGGATCCCGAGCAAGTCGAAAGCCGATGTTGAGGTTGTGGTTGACCGGTGCATTGACGTCGCGATACGCGGCACGGGTAATTCGAGCGAAACTTTGCCAGGAGCCGCCGCGTGCAACACGCGCCGGGCACGGTGTGGCCATTACCGCGCTGCCATCAATCGGCGCCTTACGGTAGTTGTCAACATAGCAATCCTCCACCCACTCCGCCACGTTACCGAGGATGTCGTAAAGGCCAAAGGGGTTAGGCTTAAATGATCCGACTGGCGCGGGTGGGGCATAGCCATCGTCGCAATTCACACCGATCGCATCGGGAAGGACCTTCTTGAGGCTCTGATCGGCTAAATTCTCGTATGCGCAGCCGTCATCGATGTTATCTCCCCAGTAGCGCGATGTCGTCGTGCCGGCACGAGCCGCGTATTCCCACTCGGCCTCGCTTGGCAGCCGGTAACGATGTTGGCCGAAAAGCGACATCAGGCTCACAAAGCGTTGCGCATCATTCCAGGTCACGGTCTCGACTGGCCTCCGAGGGTCCCCCTTGAAGTATGATGGATCGGCATTATTCGGGAACACCATCACTCGGCTCCATTGCTCCTGGGTTACCTCGAACTTGCCCAGATCGAAGGCCTTTGGGCAGACGTGATGCACTGGGCCTTCGTTTGGATTGCGGCCCGCCTCGCTGTCGGGCGAGCCCATGTCAAAGCAGCCGGCGGGGATGGGCACAAACGCCATTTCAGCCTCGACCACGCGCACACCCCGCCACACCATTCCAGCCCAGACAACGCCGGCGATCACTGGCAACGTGATCAATGCCCCGGTTACGATCGCGGCAACTCGCAAGCGCCGCCGGCGGGCAGCGGTGCGCGAGGCGGACACGAACTCGATGACCTCGCCTGGCAACTCGTCAGCCCATCGTGCGACGAGCGCTCGCGCCTCGGCCAGCATTAATCCGGTGGCGACGTGCCCGATCTTATCGCGGCGTCGTGCTGCTCGCCACGTCTCCGCCCCCTGCTCCAGTCGTCCACGTAGCTCCAGGTCGCGGGCATCAGCGGCGATATGGTCGCGGGCCCGCGGCCAGTGGGTCAACAGCGCCTCGTGCGCGAGGCGAAGCTGCGCCTTGCCATAATCACCATGACTGACCAGAAGCCGTGCCTCAGGATGGAGGAACGCCTCGACGAGCGCCCGCCGCGGAGAGCCCTCGCCAAATCGCGACATGGGTACAGCGCGCGAGGCCGGCTTGCCGTGCTCAACCGTGACTAGCTCGCGCAACAGCGGAGCCAGCTCCTTCTGCACCACCGGCGGCTGAGCCTGGAACACCTCCTCGGCGCGACGGCCTATCGCGCCTTCGAGCCCGCCCAATTCTTGATAGGCGGCAAAGGTCAACACCCCGGAGTTGGTACGCCTTTGCCAAAGCTGGTCGAGAAGGAACGAGAGCAGCGGCAACGCGCCGCTGTCTTTCGCCGCCTGGCGTATGATTTCGTCGAGGTTCAACCCTCGGTCAGTATCGTGCTCGAAGCGCAGCCCCGCCTCGAGCGCCGGTTGGCGGATAATCTGGCCGATCTCGGCGTCGTCGGGCGGTAGCAGCAGGGACCTTCCTTCGGCGGACAATGCCGCCAAGCCCGGCATCGTCTCCAAACGATCGAAGAAGTCGCTGCGCATTGTTGCGACGACCCAGACGAGGCCGCTTTTGGCCAGAGTATCGAGTGCGGCGACCAAGACATCGCGGTCGGTTGGGCCCAGCTGGTCGATCGTGAAGATTTCTTCGAGTTGATCGACGACAATGGCCAGCCGCGCCTCGGCAATGTCGGTCAGGCCGGCCGCCTTTCCGGCCTCGGTCAGCCCCTGGCGGATCGGCAGAGCTGCCTGACCCGGCGCCTCGCGCAGCAAAGCGCCGAGCTGTTCCGTCGTGTAATGGAGCGCAGCCAATTCAGGCAGTGCGGGCGGCGACAGAATCGCCGCGGCCAGCGCTGCGAGCGGATCCTCGCCGACATCCGAAGGCCGCATCACCGCGCGACGAACGAGGCCGACGCGGCCGATCATGCCGGGCAGTGCTAGATCGGGCAGCAGCCCAGCTTTGACCAGCGACGACTTGCCCGAACCGCTGGCGCCAAATACCAGCACGAACGCCGTCCCGCGCTCGATCTGCCGAGCAAGCAATTCGCGCAGCTCGTTGCGCGCCCGAGTGCGCCCAAAGAATACCGGCGCGTGCTCATATTCGTAGGAAAGGAGCGCGCGAAACGGTGCTTCGTGCCACCGGATCGCGACCCCCTCAGCGGCCGCTCCGGCGCGGCGCGCCAACACGACACGCAGGTGTTCATAAAGCTGCTGCTCGAACTCGCCGGTCGTCGTGAAGCTGTGCGAAGCCGCGGTGTAGCCGGCGCTGCTTTCAGCGCGGAACCAGCGCCCAACAAAATCTTGCACCGCGGCGAGCTGAGCGCGGCGCTCGTTAAGCGCCGCTTCGTCGTCGAGGTTGGCGCTGACCTGCTCGGTCTTGCGGTAGAGCAGCAATTCGGGGACGCCGCTCTCGCGGGCGCTGGCGAGCGCATCCTCGAACTCCCACTCCGTTCCCGTCACCGGTCGGCCAGTGATCGCCCCGCGGAACCTGTCCTCCGGCAACGGCACCCCAAGCCGGGACCACAGGATCACAACGACGATATCGCTGCGGCGCGGCTGGGGGATGTTCTCTGGATCCTGGAAGTGATGCGTCGCGACCAGAGGCTCACGTTCCCACAGCACCCCCTCAACATGGAAGTGGTAGGCGAACTCGCGATCGAGCCGAGCGATAATCTGCTCGGCTTTGAGCCGCTCTGGCCGCACGTCCGACGGTGAAGAAATGAAGATGCGGATCGTGGGCTGGTCGGGCATCCGAGGTAGGCCGTCCTATTAAATCGATACCAGGGTAGTCAAACCGGCCCGTAGCTTTCGCCCAATTGCCCGTGCCGCCTTGGTTTCTTAGAAGCCGGTTATACGACGTACAAGGGCGGGCGAATACAATCGCTGCATACCCCTGAATGACGGTT
>JASHUW010000457.1 GCA_030039815.1 Alphaproteobacteria bacterium | reverse complement strand
GCGCGCGCAGCTCGGCGCTCATGTACGAGCAATGGAACAAGGTCATGAGAATATCGCGGGCGCTCAAGAACGGGTCCCACAGCCACACCCCTTCGGCGCCGTACGTCGAGATTAGAGCCCGCACGTCAGCGAGCGCTTCCTCATGCTTTTGCCGCGCCTTTCCGCGCTCCGGCTTGTACTGGATGAAGCGCTTTTCGCTTACCAGGCGGCTGACGTCGTCGCGGTACATGCGGCGCTGTGTCCACCCGCCGTTGTCGTCGGTATGCGGCTTGCCGACGACAGACTTAATCAGGTTCACAAGCCCGACCCGCTGCTCGGCCAGGGAACCGTCGGCCTGCTTTACGAAAAACACCCTCGGTTCCGGGCTCATCATCGCCATGTTCAGTCCGACGGCGGAGATGAAGGAACTGGGCGACGTCGCCGCTAGCACGATTTGGTTCTTTTCGTCCCACACCACGCCGCGATGCGGTCCACGATGGACGGGCAGCCGCAACGTCGTCTCGGCGCCCTCGATGAGTGGGGACGCATAGCCGGTTATCACCCCGTCGAATTCGAGCGCAAGCATCGCCCGCAGCGGCCGCGGCGCGACATTCGGGTGCCAGGCGAGCTCTAAGACAAAATCTCGGCCGTTCTGGCGCAGGCCAAAACTAGTCATCACCGCGTTGACCGGGACCTGCACGGCGATATTGCCCAACCGGTCCGAGAGGCTGGCGAGCCCTAACGGCACCCATTCCCGGATGGCCTCCGACAAATGTTGAAGCCGCTGCGGATGATCGAAGAACGGCTGGAAGACTTTCTTTTCGGGATCGGCCCACTCCAAGAGATGCGAGCCATTCCAGAAATTGTTCTTGAGCGCCCGGTTGATCGGCACCGGCCCCATCGAGTCCGGCGGAGCAAAGACCGGCGGCATCAACACAAGCTTGCCGATTCCGAGCGGCTGGCCCGATTGCCGCCACTCCCCCTTTCCGTCCAACTCTTCAATCGCAGGCAGCAGATCCTCGATCGGCCGGGTATACCGCACCACCCCAAAACTCCAGCCTTTCAGCGATTTCAGCTTGATGGGTTTCCGGTTGAGGAAACCACCGCTAGGCGCCGCGACTCCGGCACGGAATTCCGTCGTCACCACCGTGAACAGATTGATTGCTCCCCGGCCATTGTCGGGGAATGCGACGATTTCTGTCACCTGATAGTGCGTGTAGACCCCAGCGACACCGTGGGAGATAAGCTTCTCCAGGTGGGCGCGGGTTTCTTCGAAGGACCAGGTTTCGCCGGCTGTTTGAACAGTTGTCTGCATCGTGTCGTGCCCCTTCGCTCTCCGGGGCATCCAGTTCTAAATTCGCCCGGTTGAGGGCGAATGGGACGGCAAAAACGCCGGAACGCAGTCAATAGGATATCAGATTCGCGACCCTGGCTTTGCGCTCCTCACTCTTTTTGGGTGTCTAGACCAACAGCCACCGCGCATATGCCTGCACGTCGATCATCGGCACCGTGCCGCTGAATTGAAGCTGCGAGATCAGCTTGAACAGGAACGCCGTCGCGGGCTTGCCTTCCCGGCAGAACTCGTACTGCCCCGCCTCCGGATCGAAGGCGAAATGCCCATGCGCGGCGACGCAGCCGAGGTCGAGCCGGCCGTCCCCGTCTTCCTTGCCCAGCGCCGTTTTGAGCGCTTTGCCAAGCGGCGGGTTCCAATCGCTCTCGAAGGTGAGGATGCCCCCGATAATGGGGATTAGCTGCTTGGCGGGATATGTGCCCTGCGCATAGGGGATGGGCAGGCTGGTCCGGTGCAGCCGCCTTACGCTCGCGGCCTTTTTTTGCGCGTAATCGATCCTGTCCGCATTGATCGACTGCTTGGCCTCGAAGACAGCGTAGACACTCTCCGCCGGCACGATGGTCTGGCCCTCGTATTTGAAGATAAAAGGCGAGTACTGCCGGTCGAACACCACAACGTCGATCTGCTCGCTGAACACGCCGTTGCTGTCGACGACATGGGCGCTTTCGGCCTGGTAACGCTGGGGCAAATAGGTCTGCAGTAATTTCAGCCACACCCCTTCGCTCGCGTCACCTTTACTTCCGGGGTGGTCGATTGTGTCGCGGACGGTCGCCAGGCGCCGCTGGATATCGTCATGCAGACCGGCGAGCAGCTTCGGCAGCGACCAGGTCATGCGGCCGTCTCCTGAAAGGGCGGGGTCGGCCCCATCCCCTCGGCGATCTCAACCGCCCGCCGGGGATCGAGAGGCCGGGAAGGGTAAGCGTCGAGGACGATGGCGGGGATCAGCCGCTGGGTCAGGTCCGAGAAGGTAAAGCCGTAGGGACGGCCGTCGCGTGCGCCGGTCGCGGCCACCAGCCGCTCGATCTGGGCCGGTGAAAACCCCAGCTGCTCGAAGGCGCCGGCGAGTACGGCGCGCCGCTGGATTTCGTCGGGCCGCCCGAAAATCAAGATATCCGCAGCGCGCCGCTTCACCGCAGGATCGAGCGCGCCCAGCCGGTTGGTGCACATGATCACCGCCGCCGGTAGCTTGCCGTTGCCGAGCCGATCGACGCCCCGAATGAACGCGTTGACCCCGGCGCGATCCTCGTGATGCATCTGCACGGCCTCGCGCGACTGCGCCAGCGCATCCGCCTCGTCGACTAGGAGAATGGTGCCGCCGCGCGCCCGGCCAGAACCGCTTTTCAGCTTCGCCGCTTCGGCGGCGGTGTGCTCGAAGGCTGCCGACAGCAGCTGCGTCATCTCGCCGACCCTGCCTTCGCCGCGCGTAGCAAGACTCAGCGGGAACAGCGTGACGTCGATGCCCTCCTGCCGCGCCACGGCGTCCCCGATGGTCTCGGCAAGCTCAGTCTTGCCCGACCCGACATCGCCCGCGAGCACGACCAGCGGCGGCCGGCGCAGCACGCTGCCGACGAGGGCAGCGGCGCCAGGTTGGTGCTTGCGCGCCCAAGCCTCGAGACCCGACGGGTTGACCAGAAGGGCAAGCATCTTCGTCAGCCGCGACTTGTGCTCGTCCAGCCCGACCAGCCGTGCGAGCCGCTCCTGCGGCTCGAAATCCGGATAGGTGATCCGCCGCTCGAACAGGTCGTCGAGATTTGGTTTCCCGCTCATCGCCAGCTCCGCACGCTGGCGCGGTCGAGCGCGCGTCCGCCGGCCGAATAGGTGAGGTCGGGCGCCAAATAGCCGTCAACTCCCGGCTCGGGCGCGCCGGTGCGGTAGAAGGGCATGCGCCGCTTGAAGGCGTCCTTCTCGGCCGCTGTGAGCTCGTCCCAGGCAGGGCTATAGGTCAGATAGTTGTAGAACGCGGCGCCATCGATGTTGGCGCCGGGCCGGACGCGGCCCGGGTCGTCGTCGCCGGCGATGCCGCCCATGAGATCGCGCGAGGTATATCGCAATGTCGGCTCGATCCAGTCGCCGTCGCGCTTGTACCCGACCGTCAGTGTGCCGAGATACCCAGCCTTCAGGAGCTCGGTCACCTCAGTCTCGTAGTCGGCGATCGCCTGGTCGGATGGCAATCCATAAAGGCGCTGCAGCCGCTTCAGGTCGGTCGCGATCTTCGCCGCTATGTGCCGCGCATGGGTCAGCGTGAAAGTGATCGCTTCGGCAATGGTGAAACTCGTGCTCATTTCTGCCTAGACCTGGAAAGAGGAACCGAACGCCTTCTGCCAATAGGCGACGGTCTCGCCCTTGGTTGGAGCCGCGAGGGCGGCATCGATCGCGTCGCCAGCCTCAAGCGCGGCGTCGACGATCATCTCCGCCTCGGCAGTCGTATAGAGGCGGCTGACGTTGTTCTTGGCGTTTACCGGGTCGATGATTTGCACAGGCTCGGAGAACGCGCCCACGACCGAAGGCTGGTAGTAGTCGGGGAACACCAGCCGCTCCCGCAGGCCGGTGCGCGCCACGTAGGTGAAGAAGTGCTGCAGCGCCTCAGGGTAGTCGGAGAAATCCAGGCCCTGGTCGCAGAGATGCGCGAGGATCAGCTCGATCATGAAAGACTTGAAGCGGAAGCCGTCGCGGTCGCGCTTCATGTTGCGCGCCCAGAACTTCGCTAGCCGTGCCACCTGCGCGAAATCGGTTTGCTGTGCGGCCTTACGCTCACGGATGAACTCCAGATGTCGCGGGATGCTGGTGCTCAGCAACGACCCGTCGTCCTGGCTGACCAGCTTGCCGTACCAGTCAGGATCGCCGTCATAAAGGATCGGCACGACGTCGACGTCCAACCCCGAGCCGCGGAACGACACCGTCACGCTGTAGGTCTGCGGCTGGACCTGGTCGGGCTTGAAGTTTGGGAACGCCTTGCGCAGCCGATCGGCCAGGTAATTTAGCAACGCCACGATATCCGTCGGCGCCGCACTGCCGGTGATGTAACAGGCGACGTCGATGTCGTTCAGCGAGCGCAGCGCCGTACCCTTGGCGAGGC
>JASHUW010000043.1 GCA_030039815.1 Alphaproteobacteria bacterium | reverse complement strand
CCGACCAGGTAGAGAAGCTGAAGGACATGGTTGGCAGCAAGCTCGGCGAGGCGTTGTCGTGGCTTGCCTCGCTGTTCCAGGGTCTCATCACGAGCAGCTTCGCCATCCTCAACATCGTCTCGCTGGTCATCGTGACGCCGATTGTGACCTTCCTGGTGCTGCGCGACTGGGAAAAGATGGTTGCCGTGATCGACGATTATCTGCCGCGCCAATCGCTCGCGACGGTGCGCGAACAGGCGCGGATCGTCAGCGACATGCTGGTCGGCTTCATCCATGGCCAGGCACTGGTCTGTCTGATCCTGGCGGCCTATTACGGCACGACGCTGTCGTTCGCCGGGCTCGAGTCAGGTCTGGCGCTCGGGCTCCTGATCGGGGTGCTGGCGATCATCCCGATCCTTGGCGGTGCGCTCGGCTTCGTGCTGGCGCTTGGGCTCGCCGCGTCGCAATACGGGACCTGGCGCGAGATCATCACGGTCTGCGTCATTTTTGGGGTGGGCCAGGCGGTCGAAGGCAATTTCCTGACGCCGAAACTGGTCGGCGACCGCATCAATCTGCACCCCGTCTGGGTGATGTTCGCGCTATTCGCCGGCGCCACCTTGTTCGGCTTTCTCGGCTTGCTGATCGCGGTGCCGACCGCGGCGGTGATCGGGGTGCTGGTGCGCTTCGGGCTGAGCCGCTACCGGCGCAGCACGGTCTATGACCCGCGCCAGCCGCAGGCGGTGCGCGGGCTCACCCCGTACAAATGATGTCGGACAGATGATGTCGGGCCGGCAGGGCGCGTTCGATCTGCCGGTCGAGACGCGCTTCGGGCGCGGCGATTTCCTCGTATCCGACAGCAACCGCGCGGCGTTCGAGCTGGTCCAACGCTGGCCCGCATGGCCGGCGCGCGCGCTGGCGCTCTACGGCCCGCCGGGAAGCGGCAAGACGCATCTCGCGCATCTGTGGTGCGAGCGCAGCGGTGCGGCGCTTGTCGCGGGCGAGGATGCGGTGGCGCTGAATGCGCCCGAGGCACTGCCCGCCGCTGTCGCGGTCGACAACGCCGAGCGCGCTTCGGAGCGCGCGCTCCTTCATCTCTACAATCTTTGCCTCGAACGGGGCGGCAGCCTGCTACTGACCTTGCCGGCGCCGCCGGCGGCGCTCGATATCACCCTCGCGGATCTGGCGTCCCGCCTACGCTCGCTGCCGGTGGCGGGCATTGCGCCGCCCGACGATGCGCTGCTGACCGCCGTGTTGCTAAAGCACTTCGGCGATCGCGGGATCGCTGTCGCGCCGCAGGTGGTCGCGTTTCTGACCGCGCGCATGGAGCGCTCGTTTGCCACGGCGGCGGCGCTGGTGGCGCGGCTCGACCGCTTGTCGCTTGAAAGCGGCCGCGGCGGCGTCACCCTCAAAATAGCGCGCGAAGCGCTCGCGGCGCGGGGCTAGTCGTCGGCGCCCAGCGATTTGACGGTGACATAATCGACGAGCCGGTGGCGCGTGCTGCCGATCTCGGCCCAGTCGGTGCCGATGACAAAGCGGCAGCGCACGCCGGTGGGGAATTTGCCATTGACGAGCGTGCTGAACCCGATCGAATCCGGCGCGGCGAGCGCCATCGCCAGCTCGTGCAGGCCGGGGTTGTGGCCGATCACCAAGACCGTGTCGTGGCGCTCGTCGATCTGGCGCAGGCGCTGCATCAGCGCCGCGCAGCTCGCTAGATAGAGTCCGTCCTCATAGCGGATATTCGGGGTCGGGTCGAACCCGGCGAGCGCCAGTTCCGCGGTTTCGCGGGTGCGGAGCGCCGACGAGCACAGCACGAGGTCGAACCCGGCGACCACCTTCGGCAATTTCTCGCCGATCAGCCGCGCCGCCTCGCGCCCGCGTCGGTTGAGCGGCCGCGCATGGTCGTCACCGTCGTCATCCCAGCTCGACTTCGCGTGGCGCAGCAAATGCAGCTGGTGCATCGGCGTTCCTCCTGTCGCGCCGGCTCGACCCCCTCGTTCAGAACATGTCCGGCGTGATCACATTCTGCGGATTATTCGTCAACAATGCGGCGCGCATCGTCTCCGCCGATTTGCGCCGCGTGTCCATCCACGAATGCGGGGTCAGCCAGGCCGAGTGCGGGGTGATGACCACCCGCCCTTCGAGCCACTCTTCCCTCGCGCGATAGGCGCGCAACAGCTCGGGGATCGGCTCGACCGGCGGCTCCTGCGGCAGCACGTCGAGCCCGGCGCCGGCGATATGCCCGCTCTTCAAGAGCCTGTAGAGCGCGTCGAGGTCGAGGATCGGGCCGCGCGCGTCGTTGACGACGACGGCGCCTTTCGGCAGCAGCGAAAGCTGGTCGTAGCCGATCATACCCTTGGTCTCCGACGTCAGCGGGCAGTGGATCGACAGCGTGTTGGTCTGCCGCATCAAATCTTCCAGCGTCGCGGCGCGCTCGATGCCAAGCCCCAGCTCATGGCCGTTCGGGTGCTTCGGGTCGTAGAACACGACGCGGAAATTGAAGGCCTTGGCGCGCAGCGCCACCGCCGTGCCGATGCGGCCGAGCCCGACGATGCCGAAGGTCTGGGTGCCGAGCCGCTCGATCAGCGGGTTCTGGAACGAGCGCCACGGCTCGGGCGGGGAGTGGCGCTGATATTCGTGGTGCAGGAGGATGCCGCGGCGCAGGCACAGCGCCAACGCCATCGCGTGATCGGCGACCTCGGTCGTGCCGTAATCGGGGACGTTGCAGACCAGCACGTTGCGCGAAGCCGCGGCCGGTCGGTCGAGCTTGTCGTAGCCGACCCCCATGCGGACGATGCAGCGCAGCTTCGGAAAGCGGGCGAGATCGGCAGCCGTCACCGCGAAACCCATGATCATCAGCCCGTCGGCCTCGGCGCAGTCGGCGTCGCTGATTTCGCTGAGCGAGGAGGCGGCATCGCGCTTGACGACCTCCACGTCGGTGCCGAACACGCCTTGTTCCATCGCGTCGGGCTGCTGGCGGGCCTCTGGAAAGAGAACGGTGACGGGCATTGGCGTTTCCTTTTTTCGCTTTCAGTCGCGGACGACGCGTACCGGCTGGCGGCGCGCGGCGGATTGGACGATGGCCTCGAATACGGCGACAGCGTGCAGCACCTGGTCCGGCGGGATCGGATAGGCGGGCCCGCCATTGATCGCGTCGGCGAACGCCTCCATCTCGGCGAGCAGGCCGTTGAACCCGCCATATTCGGTGACCTGCGGCGGCAGCGCGACGTGCCGGCCGGTGGGCGGTCCGTCGGGGATCGGCGTGAAGTGGAAATCGAGGTTCGGCGTCTTGAGTTCGGCGCAGCCCTTGCTGCCGAACACCGCGAGACGGTAGCTGACCGTCGTCACCAGCGAGCATACCATGCTCGCCGACATGCCGTTTTTCATCGCGAACTGCACGCTGGTCGTGTCTTCGGCATCGTAGGCGACGGCGCGGCGGAGGCTCGAGGCGTAGACCTCGTCGACCTCGCCGAAGAGGTGGATCATCGCGTCGACATTGTGCACGCCGAGCGCGGTCATCGCGCCGCCCGGCGCCTCTTCCTGCGTCGCGCGCCATGAGCCCTGGGCCATATAGAGCCCGGCCGGCGTGTTCTGCTCGCCATAGCAATGCGCGATCGTGCCCAGCGCGCCGCTGTCGATGCGCGACTTCAGCTCGCGCATGCCGGGATGAAAGCGCCGCGGATAGGCGACGCCGAGCTTGACGCCGGCGCGCGCCACCGCGTCGAGCGCCGCCGCCGCGCTCTCGCGATCGAGGGTGAACGGCTTCTCCATGAAGACATGCTTGCCGGCGGCGGCGGCCAGCTCGACATGGCGCCCATGCTCGCTGTGCGGCGTCGCGAAATAGACCGCGTCGATTTCGGGGTTGCCGAGGATGGCGTCGAGGCTGTCCGCGAGCGCGATGCCTTTCTCGGCGCAGAACGCCTCGACCTTCGACGGGGTGCGGGTATGTCCGGCGGTAAAGCGCAGCTTGTCGCTCTTGCCCTGTACGGCGCTGACCAGCGTGCGCCCCCAATGCCCGATTCCCACCACCGCCGTGCGGATCATCAAACTCGTCCCTCCTGCCGATGCCGTATTCGTTCTACACCGCGGCAAATGCCTCGGTCATCAAGTCCGCGTCATGCCCGCGCATGACAGCGCGTTCACCGGACGGTAAACTCGGCGCGCTAGCATGCCGTGTCGCGGCATGACCGGAGGGAAGCGGGTGAGCGAAGGCGCGCAGATCGTCGAGATGCGGCCGGCCGATTTGGCCTCGCCGACGCGTTTCTTCAATCGCGAGCTGTCTTGGCTCGACTTCAACGAGCGCGTGCTTGCCGAGACCGAGAACGAACGCCATCCGCTGCTCGAACGGTTGCGCTTTCTGTCGATCTCGGCCAGCAACCTCGACGAATTCTACATGGTCCGCGTCGCCGGCCTCAAAGGCCAGCAGCAGGCCGGCATCGTCACGATGAGCCAGGATGGGCTGACCCCGGGCCAGCAACTCGACGCGATCTACCAGCGCGCGCACAAGCTGATGCAGGGCCAGCAAGCGGCGTGGACCTCGATGCGCCTGCAGCTTGGCGCCGCCGGGATCGGCGTAATTGAGCCGACCGATCTCGAACCGGGCGATCGCACCTGGCTCGAACGCCGCTTCGAGGCCGACATCTTTCCGGTGCTGACGCCGCTGGCGCTCGACCCGGCGCACCCGTTTCCGTTTGTCGCCAATCGCGGGTTTGGTCTCGCGCTGCAGCTCGAACGGGTGAGCGACCAGCAGCGCCTGCAGGCGCTGATTCTGATCCCGAGCTCGGTCGACCGCTTTATCCGGCTGCCCGGCGAGCGCATCCGCTATCTGCCGGTCGAGCAGATGATCGGGCTGTTCCTCGACCATTTGTTTCCCGGTTTCGCGGTGGTGTCGCAGGGCGTGTTCCGCGTGCTGCGCGACAGCGAGGTCGAGATCGAGGAAGAAGCCGAAGATCTCGTCCAGGTCTTCGAGATCGCCCTGAAGCAGCGCCGCCGCGGCCATGTCATCCATCTCGCGCTCGATGCGCGGATGCCGGCGGAGCTGCGCGATTTCCTCGTCGAAAAGCTCGACGCGGCGGCGACCGATATTTTCGCCACGGCCGGCATCCTCGGCCTCGACGCGACGCATGAGCTGATCACGCACGATCGCCCGGATCTCCTCTTCACTCCCTATAACGCGCGCTTCCCCGAGCGCATCCGCGATTTCGGCGGCGACTGCTTCGCGGCGATCCGGCAGAAGGACATCATCGTCCACCATCCCTACGAGAGCTTCGACGTCGTCGTTCAGTTCCTGCGGCAGGCGGCGCATGACCCGGCGGTGGTGGC
>JASHUW010000042.1 GCA_030039815.1 Alphaproteobacteria bacterium | reverse complement strand
CAACATGCTGGCCGGTGTGCTGTCGATCGATCGGGTGCTGCTGATCGTCGCCGCGGATGACGGGCCAAAGCCGCAGACGCTGGAGCACCTCGACATCCTCGATCTGATCGGCGTCGCCGAGGTGACTGGGGTGGTGACCAAGATCGATCGTGTCGACACGGCCCGATGCAGCGAGGTCACGGCCGAGGTGACGGCGTTGCTCGCCGCGTCGGGCTATGCGAATGCGCCGATCTTCGCGGTGTCGAGCCGCGCCGGCGACGGCATCGCCGCGCTATCGGCGCATCTGTCGGAGCGCGCCGCCGCGGCCGATCGCGCCCGCGTCGGCAAGCCGCCCCGGGGACGGTTTCGCCTGCCGATCGACCGCGTCTTCTCGCTGCCCGGCATCGGCACGGTGGCGACGGGCACGGCGGCGAGCGGCAGCGTCGCGCCGGGCGACCGGTTGCTGCTCAGCCCGCGCGGGATCGAAGTGAGGGTGCGCGGCGTCCACGCCCACAACCGCCCGGTTGAACGCGCCGTGGCCGGCGATCGCTGCGCCGTCAATATCGTCGGCAGCTTCCCGGACGGCGCGGAACCGGGCCGCGGCGACTGGCTGGTCGCGCCGGAATTGCACGCGCCCACCGGTCGCATCGACGTGACGCTGCGCCTGTCGCGCGCGGCGCCGACGCCGCTGCGGTCGGGGCTGCCGGTGCATGTGCATCTCGGTACCGAGGATCGCGTCGGGCGCGCCGCGGTGCTCGGCCAAAGTTCTCTCGGGCCGGGCGAAGAGGGCTTCGCGCAGCTCGATCTCGACCGGCCGATCGGCGCGCTGTGGGGCGACCGGGTGGTGCTGCGCGATCACGGCGCGCTGCGCACGCTGGCGGGCGGTCGGGTTGTCGACCCGTTTCCGCCGCGCCGTGGCCGGGCGCGGCCCGAACGCCTCGCGACGCTGGCCGCGCTGCGGGAAACCGATGCCGGTACCGCGCTCGAAGAGCTGCTGCGCCTCAACGGCGTCGTTGCGCTGGCGCCGTTTGCGCTCGGCCGCAACTTGACCCTCGACCAGGCGCAGGAGCTGGTCGCGGCCGGCGGGTTTCTGTCGCCCGGCGAGGCACGCGATCCCTATGCCGCGACCGAGGCATACCTCGCCGCGCTGAGCCCGCAGCTGGCCGAGGCGCTGGCCGAGCTGCATCGCGCCGAACCGGACGCGCTGGGTGTCGTCCGTCCCGCGTTGCTGCGCCGGCTGCGCGCCGCAGCGCCGGCGCCGGTACTCGAGGCCGCTCTCACCGCGGCGATCGCGAATGGGCAGATCGTGCGCGATGGCGCCATGCTGCGCCTGCCGAGCCATCAGCCGCGCCTTAGCCGCGAGGACGAGCGGCTCTGGCAGCGGGTCGAGCCGCTGCTCGCGGTGGCCGATCTCCGGCCGCCCCGGGTGCGGGAGGTTGCCGAGGCCCTCGGCCTGCAGCCCGAGGCGGCGATGCGGCTCATGAAGCGCTACGAGCGCTTCGGCCGCGTCGCGCCGATCGCCGCCAACCGCTATTTCCTGCCTGCGACCGTGGCGCGGCTTGCTGGCATCGCTCAAGAGCTTGCCGACAGCGACCCGGGGGGATTCTTCACCGCCGCTTCGTTCAAGGAACGCTCGGGCGTCGGACGCAACTTGACGATCGAAGTCCTCGAATATCTCGATCGGATCGGCGTCACGCGGCGCGTCGGCGACGCCAGGGTGGTGCTATCGAGCGGCTTGGAGATGCTCGGCTGAATTGCCGGTCGGGCGCCTGCCGACGCGTGATAAGGTTGGGTGGACGCAAACGGGGGACAACAGAGCTTGCCGGTTTTTCATCCGGTCGGTCGTTTAGCGCGGTTGTCGCGGGGCGAGGCAGGTCTGCTCGCCGAGGCGACGCTGTGCCTGGCGGTTGCGCGGGCGGCGACACTTGTTCTGCCGTTCCGGCGGCTCGCCGCGTCGATGTCGGCGGCGCGGCCCCCGCGTTCGCTCAGCCCGAAGGAGCGGGCGGCGACGATCAGCGGCGTCGTGCAGGCAATCGGCCGCGCAGCGCGTCACATGCCGTTTCGCGCGGTCTGCCTGCAGCAGGCGATTGCTGCGCAATACATGCTGCGCCGCCGAGGCATCGAGACGAGCGTCCAGTTCGGCGCGCGGTTCAAGCGCGAGGAACTGCAGGCCCACGCCTGGGTCACCGACGCCGGGGTCATCGTCATTGGCGAGACGTCGGCGCCCTACGGCGCCCTGGCGGCATTCCCGCCGGTCAAATCCCCGTAGGTGCCCGGCGCGTCGGCGCCCGTTACATCATGTTGGCGTAGAGGTTGAACATGATCCAGCACGAGCCGGCGATGACCAGAAACACGATCCACACGCCGTAGGTCAGCGCGATGATGTTGTTGGTGTTGTCGGATCCGCTGCCCATGTGCAGGAAGAACACGAGATGGACGCCGATCTGCGCGAAGGCAAGGACGACCAGCCCGACCGGGATGCCCGGCTCCCACAGTAAGTTCGTTTGCGCGACGACGAACGACATCACGGTGAGGATCACCGCGAGGCCGAACCCGACCGTATAGGACAGGACATTGGCGCGGGATTCTTCTGCCTCGACGCCAGGCGTGCGCTCGTGGAGCGGGCGGTCAGCGCCAACCATCAGCGGGCTCCCATCAGGTAGACCAAGGTGAAGACGCCCACCCAGATGATGTCGAGCGCGTGCCAGAACAGGCTGAAGCACAGCAACCGGCGCAGCACGGGTGGCCGCAGCCCCTTGGCGGCGACCTGAGCCACCAAATAGATGAGCCACAAAAGCCCGCTCGTGACATGCGCGCCGTGGGTGCCGACCAGAGTGAAGAAGGCCGACAGGAACGCGCTGCGCGACGGTCCCGCGCCCTTCGCGACCATGCCGGCGAATTCCGATATTTCGATAAGGAGAAACGCCGCGCCGAGCAGGAAGGTGATCGCTTCGAGGACGAAAAACCGGCCGATTTGCCGGTGCTCGGCGGAGAGCGCGGCGAGGCCACAGGTGTAGCTCGACAACAGCAGACAAGCCGTCTCGATGAAGACGTTGCGCAGATCGAAAAGCTCGCGGCCGTCCGGGCCGCCTGCGGTGTTCCGCCACAGCACCGAATAGGCCGCGAACAGCCCCGAGAACATGATGATGTCACTGAGGAGGAAGATCCAAAACCCATAGGCGACGACCGTGCGCGTTGGGGCAGGTCCCTCCGCGGCAGCCAGCGGGGCAGGGCCCCTATCCGCTGTCGTGACCGCGGTCATGCGGCAGGGCCCGGGCTCAGCCAGGCGTCTTCCCGCCGCGACAACTCGTCGGCGGAAATTTCCTGTTCGCGGTTTTCGCTCCAGCCGAACGCCGAGGCGGTGATGACGATCGCGAGAAGGCCGAGGATCGCCATCCACCAGATGTCCCAGATCGCAGCGAAACCGGTCATCGTGGCGAAAAACGCGGTGATGAAGCCGGTGCCGGTGTTGCGCGGCACCTCGATCGCTTCATAGGGAGGCTGCCTTGCGGCTCGCCCGGCCTGCTTCATTTCCCAGAATGCATCGAGCGTCTCGACTTTCGGCATGACCGCAAAGTTGTAGGGCGGCGGTGGCGACGAGGTCGACCACTCCAGCGTTCGTCCATTCCAGGGGTCGCCGGCCTGGTCGCGCCGCTGTTCGCGTGTCCGGATGCTGACGTAAAGCTGCATGATCTGGCACAGAATGCCGAGAAAGATAACGACCGCGCCGAGCTCGGCGACGAGCAGCAACGGCTGCCAACCCGGGTCGTCGATGTGCTGCAGGCGCCGCGCCATGCCTAGAAGACCGAGTACATAGAGCGGCATGAAGGCGAGGTAGAAGCCGACCAGCCAGCACCAGAAGCCGGCTTTGCCCCAGCCGTCGTGCAGCGTGAACCCGAATGCCTTGGGGAACCAATAATTGTAAGCCGCGAACATGCCGAACACGACGCCGCCGATGATGACGTTATGGAAATGCGCGACGAGGAAAACGGTATTGTGCACGACGAAATCGATCGGCGGGATCGCCAGCAGCACGCCGGTCAGTCCGCCGATCACGAAGGTCACCATGAAGCCGATGGTGTACAGCACCGGCGTTGTGAACACGACGCTGCCGCGGAACATCGTGAACAGCCAGTTGAAGATTTTGACCCCGGTCGGCACCGCGATGATCATCGACATGATGCCGAAAAAGGCGTTGACGTCGGCGCCCGCGCCCATCGTGAAGAAGTGGTGCAGCCAGACCATGAAGGAGATGATGCAGATCGCCAGCGTCGCCAGCACCATCGAGCGATAGCCAAAGAGCGGCTTGCCGGAAAACGTCGCGATGACTTCGGAAAACACGCCGAAGGCCGGCAAGATCAGGATGTAGACCTCGGGGTGGCCCCATATCCAGAACAGGTTGACGTACATCATCTGGTTGCCACCAGCCTCGTTCGTGAAGAAGTGCATGCCGACATAACGGTCGAGCAGCAGCATCACGAAGGTCGCGGTGAGGATCGGGAACGCGGCGACGATCAGCATGCTTGAGGCCAGCGCGGTCCAGCAGAACACCGGCATCCGGAAATAGCTCATGCCGGGACAGCGTAATTTGAGGATGGTCGTGACCATGTTGATCCCACCCATCAGCGTGCCGGCGCCCGAGATCTGCAGCGACCACAGGTAGTAATCGACCCCCACACCGGGCGAGTACGCGAGTTCGGAGAGCGGCGGATAGTTCCACCAGCCGGTGCGCGCGAAATTGCCGATGAACAGCGAGAGGTTGACCAGCAGCGCTCCCGACGCGGTGAGCCAGAAGGCGACCGAGTTGAGGACGGGGAAGGCGACGTCGCGCACGCCCAATTGCAAGGGCACGACGAAGTTCATCATCCCGAAGATCAGCGGCATCGCCACGAAAAAGATCATGATCGTGCCGTGCGCCGAGAAGATCTGATCGTAATGCTCGGGCGGCAGGTAGCCCTGTGCGCTACCGACAGCCACTGCCTGCTGCGTGCGCATCATGATCGCGTCGGCAAAGCCGCGCAGCATCATGACCAACCCGAGGAACACGTACATGATGCCGATCCGCTTGTGATCGACGCTGGTGATCCACTCGCGCCACAGATAGGGCCACCATCCTTTCACCGTGACGATGGCAAGCACCGCCAGCACGATGAGGATGACCACCACCGAGGTGATCAGCGGGATCGGCTGGTCGAATGGGATCGCGCTCCAGCTAAGCCGGCCCAGCATCTCAGCCTCCTGCCGCGGCCGTGGTGGGGGGGCACCAGGCATTGCCGGCGCGCGCCTTGTCGGGATTGAGCGCGGTCTGATCGACGATGCGCTCGAACAGGTCCGGATCGACCGAACGATAGGTGGTCGGCGGCACGCCGCTGCTCGGTTTCGTCAGCTGCGCGTAGCCGGGGTCGTCAAGCGCCGCACCGGCGCTCCGAACCTTGGCGATCCAGCCGTCGAAATCCCCGGCAGGTACGGCGGTGACGATGAAGTGCATGTCCGAGAAGCCGTCGCCGTTGAAGTTGGTGGCGAGACCAGGATAGTCGCCAGGCTTGTCCGCCAGCAGATTGAGATGCGTCGTCATTCCGGTCATCGCGTAGATCTGACTGCCGAGCTGTGGCACGAAGAACGAATTCATGACGGTGGCCGAGGTGAGCCTGAAGCTCACCGGGGTTTCGGCTGGGATCACCAGCTCGTTCACCGCGGCGATGCGCTGGTCGGGATAGATGAACAGCCATTTCCAATCGAGGGAGACCACGTCTACCTGCAACGGCTTGGCATTGACGGAAATCGGCGCCCGCGGGTCGAGCTGGTGTGACCCAATCCAGCACACCCCGCCCAGCAAGATCACGACCAGCGCCGGTATCGACCAGGTGACGAACTCGACGCTGCCCTGATAGGCCCAAGCAGGATCGCGACTGGCACGGCCATTGGACGCCCGATACCACCACGCGAACCCGAGGGTCGCCAGGATCACCGGGACCACGACCACGAGCATGATCTCGGTCGCGTTGATCATCAGCAGCCACTCGGCCGCGGCGATCGGACCCTTGGGATCGATCACTCCAGCGGGTTGACAAGATGCGAGAGGAATGCCGGCGAGCGAGAACAAGCCACGCCGCAGCCATGGCCGTCTTGTCACGGCCGGCGAGGTCCATACGAAGCGGCGCGACCTGCGGAGAGTCATCGGACCAGCCCCGTCGATGATGCCGTTGCGCTGTCTTAGCGACGATTTTCAACTGCTGACGCCCGCGCGGATACGCGGGGAAATGTGCCCTTGGAACTATCTATTAACCAGAACGCGATGACGGTTGTGTTGATCCCAGAGCGCGATCGATCGGCGCCCCACCGGAGGTTCTACTTTCTTCGGCTCAAGTGCTCAAAAGAATTTTGAGCACGGGGCCATAGCGCTTCCCGCGGCATTTTGCCCAAAATCGGGGGATCCCCCGATCACAGAAGTGGCGGATGAAGAAAGAACTGGCGGAGAGGGAGGGATTCGAACCCTCGGTCCCCCGTAAGAGGGACAACGGTTTTCGAGACCGCCCCGATCGACCGCTCCGGCACCTCTCCGTGCTCGCGGGGGCAACGACTTATCACGACCAGCGGCGGAACATCAACCGAACAGCGCCCGCTTGCGCTGCGGCAAATCTCACGATTGATGCGCGAGGGTCGCAACGGCTTTGCGAACGGCCGGATCGAGGCCGACACCACCCGCCATCAGATGCGCGACAATCTCCCTGCGCATGCGCGGGTCCCAGAACTTCGTGAGGTGGTCGGCAATCAGGGGAACTGCTCGCTCCTCGCTCTGGCTGGCGAAGAACTTGCCGATCTGGTTGGCCATGTAGACGAGCTTCTCAGGCGACATGCTCGGCCATCTTCAGTTCGACGCGGTGCGGGTGGGTGAACAACTCGAACCCGTCGTCGCGGGCGATCGCGGCAAGGGTGATGCCCGCGGTCTCGGCGGTGCGCAGGGCCAGCGCCGTCGGCGCGGAAACGGCGACAACGACCGGCGCGCCCATCACCGCCGCTTTCTGCACCATCTCGACCGAGACGCGGCTGGTCAGCACGACGATGCCGCTCGCCGCCGAGATGC
>JASHUW010000456.1 GCA_030039815.1 Alphaproteobacteria bacterium | reverse complement strand
CCGGGCACGGACCATGCCGGTATCGCGACCGAGATCGTCGTGACCAACCAGCTCGCCGAACGGCAGATCAACAAGCACGCGCTCGGCCGCGAAAAATTCATCGAGCGCGTCTGGGAGTGGAAGGCGGAGTCGGGCGGCACGATCGTCAACCAGCTGCGCCGGCTTGGCTGCTCGCCCGACTGGGCGCGCGAGCGCTTTACGATGGACCCCGGCCTCGCGGCGGCGGTGCGCAAGGTGTTCGTGCAGCTTTACCGCGAAGGCCTCATCTATCGCGACAAGCGGCTCGTCAACTGGGACCCGGAGATGCACACCACCATCTCTGACCTGGAAGTCGATAGCCGCGAGACGAAAGGCCAGCTCTGGCACATCCGCTACCCGATCGACGGCGAGCCGGAGCGGTACGTGGTGGTCGCGACGACGCGACCCGAGACGATGCTCGGCGATACCGGGGTCGCCGTCCACCCCGAGGATGGCCGCTTTGCCGATGTCGTCGGCAAGCAGGTGCGGCTGCCGCTGGTCGGCAGGCTGATCCCGATCGTCGCCGACGAATACGCCGATCCCGAAATGGGCTCGGGCGCGGTCAAGATCACCCCGGCGCACGATTTCAACGATTTCGAGGTCGGCCGCCGACACGGCCTCGAAATGATCAACATCTTCGACGCCGATGCGCGGCTCAACGACAACGCGCCCGAAGCCTATCGCGGCCTGCCGCGCTTTGACGCGCGGAAAAAGGTGCTCGCCGATCTGGAAGCCGCAGGGCTCATCGAGAAGGTCAATGACCATACCCTGATGGTGCCGCATCACGATCGCTCGGGCGTCATCATCGAGCCGTGGCTGACCGACCAGTGGTATTGCAACGCCAAGGTGCTCGCCGAACCGGCGATCGCCGCGGTCGAGACCGGGCAAACCGTGTTCGTGCCGCGGCAATGGGAGAACACGTTCTTCGAGTGGATGCGCAACATCCAGCCGTGGTGCGTCTCGCGCCAGCTGTGGTGGGGGCATCAGATCCCGGCCTGGTACGCGGCGGACGGCGCCGTCTTCGTCGCCGAGAGCGAAGAGGAGGCGCGCGCCGAGGCCGAGGCCCGGTTCGGCAAGGGCGTGGGGCTGCGCCGCGACGACGACGTGCTCGACACCTGGTTCTCGTCGGCGCTGTGGCCATTCTCGACACTCGGCTGGCCCGAGCCGACACCGGAGGTCGCGCGCTACTATCCCGGCGACGTGCTGGTGACCGGGTTTGACATCATCTTTTTCTGGGTCGCCCGGATGATGATGATGGGCCTCCATTTCAAGGGCGAAACGCCGTTTCGCACGGTCTATATCCACGCGCTGGTGCGCGATGAGCGCGGCCAGAAGATGTCGAAATCGCGCGGCAACATCATCGATCCGCTCGACCTGATCGGCCGCTACGGCTGCGACGCGCTGCGCTTCACCTTGGCGGCGCTGGCCGCGCCGGGCCGCGACATCAAGCTCGCCGAGAGTCGCGTCGAGGGCTATCGCAACTTCGTCACCAAGCTGTGGAACGCGGCGCGTTATGCCGAGATGAATAGCTGCGGCTTCGATCCGGGCTTCGATCCGCGGACGTCGAAAGAGACAGTCAATCGCTGGATCGCCAGCGCGACGCGCGATTGTGCGCTGACGGTGACGCAGGCGCTCGAAGCCTACCGCTTCGACGACGCGGCGAACCGGCTTTACGCGTTTGTCTGGGGAACGTTCTGCGACTGGTATCTCGAATTCTCGAAGCCGATCCTGCAGGGGGGCGACGCGGCCGCGCAGGCCGAGACCAAGGCGACGATCGGCTGGGTGCTGGCGCAGATCGTCCACCTGCTGCACCCGATCATGCCGTATGTCAGCGAGGAAGTGTGGGCGCAGCTCGGCGGCAAGGACGCTGGGCCCTTGCTGACGGCGGCGTGGCCCGACCTCGCGCCCGATCTGCATGACCCCGCCAGCGCCGCCGAGATGGATGCCCTGGTACGAGATATCTCAGTTATACGGACGACACGTAACGATAACAACATCCAGGCCAACGCACGCATCCAGGTCAACTTGAGAGACCAAGACAAAGCATCTATTATGCGGATGCAAACATACCAGGATCACTATTTTCGTCTTGCACGAGTAGAATTGCCACAAGACAAGGTGATTGGCGTTTCATTTTCGAGCCAGAATGTAGCTACAACGTCGGCTGTTAGCGGTGGCGTGACATTTGTCATTCCAATTGGCGATCCGGCGAGCGAAAGAGAACGTCTCAAAAAAGAGATAGCGAAGCTCGACGCCGACCTCGCTAAATTCGCCGCGAAGCTCGGCAATCCGGGTTTTCTCGCCAAGGCTAAACCCGAAATCATCGAGGAGCAGCGCGAACGCGAAGCCGACGCGCGCCGCGACCGTGATCGCCTGCGCGCCGCGTACGATCGCCTGGGAGCGATGTAACGCGCTCAGCCGACCTTTTTCTTTTCGTGCTCCATCGCTGCGCGTAGGACTGCGTTGATACGCGTCTGATAGCGCGGGTATTTGCGGAAATGCGCGAGAACGTCGCGGTCGAGCCGGATGCTGATCTGTTCCTTCGGTTCGGGCATGACGATGGTCGCGCTGCGAAACCACTCCTCGTCGACGATCGGTGCGGCGTCTGGATCATCGCGGACGCTGGCCTCGATGTCTTCGTCGGTCAGCGCGTCGAATGCCGTCCAGTCAATTTTGCGGCGATGGGCTCCGCTGGCGGAAATCTTCTTCATACCGTCGTTTTTCACGGGAATTGGCCTTTCTCGCCGAAATGATTCGGCGGCTTTCCCCGCGCCATGTATAGACGACGACCATGAGGCGACCTTCGACTTGACCAAAAGCCACAATGCGGACTCCCCCGTAATCGCGACGACTGTCAGTACGTTCGAATACGGGTCCGTCCCAAATTCGTGATGCTGTTTCAAAATCAAGGCGATGCTCTTTTAAATTACGGGACTCTTTTTGGGGGTCCCACTCGAAGCCATCCATCGATCCTTCCTCTTACTTGAACAATCATCGAAGTATTCCGGATTTCAAATGCTGGGTTCAGATAGGTTTGGACGTTCATTGGTCCGAATTACGCGGTGTCGTCTGAGTGATGGATGTCGATATAGAATTGGGGGATGAAGTCGGTGTCGCGTGGTGTTCGGTCTGTGGTGCAGGGTTTTTTGAAGTAGACGTATATACATATCGTCGATACGTATCTCATGTCAAGGGCGCTCAATGGCGATTAGAGATCGCGACTTTGTGGAAGCCAACCTCGTCGCGTCCGAGCGGCTCGGCGAGTTGCGGCGTGTCGCGGAGCAGTTCCAGGTGGCGCTGACCGAGGAGGTGGCGGCACTGATCGATCCCGCCGATGCCAATGACCCGATTGCCGCGCAGTTCGTGCCGAGCGTCGCTGAACTGAGGACATCGCCCGAGGAACAGGCCGACCCGATCGGCGACGAGCGGTGGTCGCCGCTGCCGGGCATCGTGCATCGCTATCCCGACCGCGTGCTGTTGAAGCCGAGCCTGGTCTGTCCGGTTTATTGCCGCTTCTGCTTTCGCCGCGAGCAGATCGGCGCGCGCGGCAAGGTGCTCGGCAGTGCCGCGCTGGCGCGCGCCTACGGCTACATCCGCGAGCGGCCGGAAATCTGGGAAATCGTCGTCACCGGCGGCGATCCGTTCTTGCTGACGCCGCGCCGCGTCGCCTCGGTCGTCGCCGCGCTGACGGCAATCGAGCATGTCCAGGTCATCCGCTTTCATACGCGCGTGCCGATCGTCGACCCGAAACGCGTGACAGCGGCGCTCGTCGACGCGCTCGATACGGAAAAAGCGGTTTACGTTGTCGTCCACGCCAACCACCCGCGCGAATTGACTGCCGCGGCCAAGGCCGCAATCGGCAAGATCGTCCGCGCCGGCGTCCCGGTGCTGTCGCAGAGCGTGCTGCTGCGCGGCGTGAATGACGACGCGGCAGTGTTGGAGCAATTGTTCCGCGC
Organism: Alphaproteobacteria bacterium; assembly: GCA_030039815.1. Classification (GTDB taxonomy): domain Bacteria; phylum Pseudomonadota; class Alphaproteobacteria; order ATCC43930; family CGMCC-115725; genus DATARH01. Next base: position 1,827 of record JASHUW010000456.1, on the reverse strand, counting down.
GCTCGTCGCGATGCGCGTCAAGCCGTACTACCTGCATCATCCCGATCTGGCGCGCGGTACCGGGCATTTCCGCGGCGACATTGCGGAGGGACAGGCGTTGATGCGCGAACTGCGTCGGCGCGCGTCCGGGCTGTGCCAGCCGACTTACGTGCTCGACATACCAGGTGGGCACGGCAAAGTGCCGATCGGCCCATGCTGGCTGCATCGAGACGCGGCGGGCTGGCGGGTCGAGGACAGGGACGGCCTGTCGCACCGCTACCCGCGCCCGGACGACACAGAGTGAGCAAAGGGCGCGGCCCCGCCTCCGGCGGCCGGTTGACGCTCGTTATTGGTGACGATGCGCTGGCGATCAGCACCGCTGCGGAAATCTGTCGCCTGCCGGGACACCGCGTCGCGGTGCTCGGCGGCGACGAGGAACTCGGCAAGCTCGCGGTGGCCGCAGGTGCGAGTTTCGTCGCGGGGCGCGCCGACAGCAGCGACAGCCTCGATCAGGCCGGCGTCGCCAGCGCGACGACGATCATCGCCGTGTCGCGCAACGACGAATTGAACCTTCACGCGGCGCTGTTGGCGCGCGACGCCAACCCGCGGATACGCATCGTGTTGCGGCAGTTCAATCGCACCCTCGCGCATAAGATCGAGCAGAACCTGCCAGACTGCGCGGTGCTGTCGCTGGCCTGGCATTCGGCGGCGAGCTACGCGGCGACGGCGCTCGATCCCTCGTGCTTTCGCGGCTTGCAGTTTCCCCAGCCGGACGGTCCGCTGACCGGGTTCGTCGAGCGCGTGGCCGGCGAAGAAGGCATTGTCGGGCGCACTGTCGGCGAGGTCGAAGCGGCGCTCGGCGCGCGCGTGATCGCAGTAAACGGCGACACGGCGATCGGCCGGGACGCCCGCATACCATGGCGCGCTCGGCTGTGCCTCTACGGAACGATCGAGCAGCTGATGCACTCGGCACCACAGCCTGATGGGAGCGAAGACGCGCGGGCCGATCAGCGCATCCCCGCATCCCGCCGGCCCGGCCCATGGCGCCTGGTCCGCGCCAACCCGTATCTCGCGTCGTTTGCGCTCGCGGCCGTGGTGATCTTCTGCGTCGGGGTGATCCATTTCCGAACGGCGTTCAACGCGGGTTGGCTGATCGCCACCTATTTCGTGCTGGCGACGATGACGACGACCGGCTACGGCGACATCACCCCCGATCGCACCCACGCGGTCGATGTCGGCATGGCGATGGTGCTGATGCTCTCGGGCGTCGTCTTCACCGGCGTTTTCATCGCCTTTGCCGCATCGATGCTGACCCGCGCGCAATGGGTGCGGGCGCAAGGACTCCGGCGCATCCGGCGACGCGGGCATATCGTCGTCTGCGGCGCCGGCAGCATCGGCGCCGGGGTCATCGAGCTGCTGCTCGGGTTCAACAAGCCGCTCGTGGTGGTCGAGGCGGCCCCGGACGCGGCGCTGGTCGAGCGGGCGCGCGATCTCGGCTTCGACCTGTTGACCGGCGATGCCAGCCGCGATGATACGCTCGATCTGTGCCGTCTCGACGCCGCCCATAGCCTGGTGGCGCTGACCAATTTCGACACGCTCAACCTCGAGATCGCGCTCGGCGCCCGCGCCCGCAATCCGCATATGCCGATCGTGTTGCGCATCGCCGACGCCAGCTTCGCGGCGTCGATCGCCCGACATTTCGATTTCCGCACGACCTATTCGGCGGCGGCGTTGGCGGCCCCGGCCTTCGCCGGGCTGGCACAGATGCCGGGCGCGCGCGGCCGCATCACCCTGGACGGCCAGGAACTGGTGATCGGCGACTACCGGCTGGACGCGACCGGCGGCGCG
>JASHUW010000455.1 GCA_030039815.1 Alphaproteobacteria bacterium | reverse complement strand
TGACGCCGCCGATCTCGATCATCGGCGTGGTCATGGCGCGAAGTGCCCGCGCAGGCTGTTCGCGGCAAGCCGCAGCAGGAAGTCTGCCGCCAGGGCCAGCACGATCGCCGGCAGCGCGCCGAGCAGTACGAGGTTCGTCGCATACTGGCCGAGCCCGTCGAAGACGAAGGCGCCGAGCCCGCCGGCGCCGATCAGCGCCGCCACCACCGCGAGCCCGATCGCCTGCACCGTGACGATGCGCAAGCCGGCGAGCAGCACCGGGAGCGCGAGCGGAGCCTCGACCCGCCAGAAGATTTGCCGCGGCGTCATCCCCATGCCGCGCGCGGCGTCGATCGCCGCGGGCGAGACGCCGCCGATCCCGGCCAGCGTGTTGCGCGCGACCGGCAGCAGCGCGTAAAGCACCAGGGCGACGATCGCCGGGGCCGGCCCGACCCCGCTCACCCCCAGCGTGGCCAGCGCGGGGAAGGCGCGCGCCAGCCCCGATAGCGGCGCGATCAACAGCCCGAACAAGGCGATCGACGGCACCGTCTGGAGCAGGTTCAGCACCGCGAAAAGCGGCGCCTCGAAGCGCTTGCGGCGCAACGCCAACAGGCCGAGAGGCGCCCCGGTCGCCAGGGCCGGAACGATGCCGGCGATCACCAGTTCGATATGGCGCAGCACCGAAGCGGCGAAAACCTCGCGGCGGCTGGCATATTCGCGCGCCAGCGCCAGCGCGTCGAACAACCCGGCCTTGGCCATGGCCCAGAAGCCGAGCGCGGCGAGCACCGCCGCCAGCAATTGCACCGCCGCGGTGGCCTCGGCGCGCCGCAGCGAGTCGATCAGCGCCAGCGCGGCGCAGGCGAAGATCACCCAGAACCCGGCGCCGAGCGAGATGGCGGCCGCGGGCGGCGCGCCGGCCCCGAGTGTGGTGGCGCCATTGCCGGCGATGGCGAGCGTGGCCGCGATCGCGCTGCCCGCCACCGCCGCGCCGAGATAATGCAAAGCCCGGTGCGACGCGACGAAGCCCAGCGCGAACAGGGCCGCGCCCGCCGCCGCCAGCGCCAGGGTCGGCAGTGTCCCGGCCGTGTACCCCAGCGCGATCGGGGTTCCCGACACCAGGCGATTGGGCGCGACGTCGAGAAATCCCGTCCCGATCCCGGCGAGCGCGGCCACCATGACGAGACAGGGCAGTACCTGGTTGCGCGGCGCCCAGCGCAGCCGCGAGGATGCGGCGATCGTGACGGCGCTCACTGCGTCAGCCGCAGCGATTTGAGGTAGTCACCGGCGACCGCCCTGGCGTCCTCGCCGTCGACCGCGATCCGCGCGTTGAGGTGCTGCAGCACCTCGCGGGTCAATGTCGCGAACACCCGATCGAGCGCCGGCGCGATGCTCGGGTTCGCGTCGAGCACTGCTTCGCGCACCAGCGGCGCCGGCGCATAGACGACCTGGGCGTGCTTGTCGTCGCACAACGCTTCGAGGCCGAGCGCCGCGATCGCACCGTCCGTGCCGTACGCCATCGCCGCGTTGACGCCGGAAATGCCCTCCGCCGCGGCCCGCAAGGTCGCCGCGGTGTTGCCGCCGGACAGGGTCAGGAGTTGGTTGCCCGAGAGGTGGAAATGATAGGCCGCCTCGAAGGCGGGCAGCGCCGCCGGACTCTCGACGAACTCGGCCGAGGCGGCAAGGCGAAACCGGCCGCCGGCCTTCAGATAGGCGGCGAGGTCGCCGACGCAGGGATGCGGCGGAAACCCGGCCGTGTCCTTGCGGATCGCGATGACCCAGGTGTTGTCGGCGGGCGCCGGCGCGAGCCAGATCAGATGGTTCTGTGCCTTGTCGAGCGCCGCCACCTCGGCGTAGCCCTTGGCCGCGTCCTTCCAGTCCGGATCGCCTTCGCGATGGAAGAACAGCGCGCCGTTACCGGTGTATTCGGGATAGATGTCGATCTGCCCGGCGAGGATCGCGGCGCGCACGATGTTGGTCGGGCCGAGCCCGATGCGACGCTCGACGGCAAGCCCTTGCGCCTCGATCGTCGCGGCGATCAGCTGGCCGAGCAGCGCGCCTTCGGTGTCGATCTTCGAGGCGATGACAACCGGCGCGGCGGGCGCGCTTTCAACCGAGCGGGCGACGAGCGCGAAGACCACGGCGAAAACCGCCATCGCAACTGCTTGCAAGCGTGACCGCGCGGACATGGGAGCGACAGTGTGGCGCAGCACCGCGACCGCTGTCGATCCCTAGGAGAGGCCGACCGCGTCGCCGAGTCAGGCCGGCACGCCCTCCATCCCGGCGCCGTCGAGCGCGCGCACGCGCGCGAGCAGATCCTGCGGGCGAAACGGCTTGGCGATCGCGTCGTGCGCGCCGAGCTGCCGCGCCATCTTCAAGAGGTCCGTGTCCCCGATCTGGCCGCTGCCCGACATCGCCAGGATCTTGATATCCGGATGATCGCGGCGGAGCTCGATGATCGTCTCGATCCCCTCCTGCTCCGGCATGAAGATATCGGTGACCACAATCCGCGGCCGATCCCGGCGAACCAAATCCATGCCGCGCCGTCCATCGCCGGCGGCGTCCACCTCGTAGCCGCCGCGTTGCAGCACCTTCGTCACCAGGCGCCGCAGATGCTCGTCGTCGTCGATCACCAGGATCTTCATGGCGCGCCCCACCACTAGCGTACTACCCTGAACAGACACGTCTGGCGTGTACGGGCAGCTTGGCGGAACAGAATTAACGGGGTGCTAACGGCGTATTACGCCAGGGCGCGTACCCGGCTCAGCAGTTCTTGCGCGCGAAACGGCTTTTGGAGGATGTCGTCGGCGCCGATCAGCCGCGCCGTATCGAGCATCTCCTCATCCATGCCGGAAATCGCGATGATCTTTACCGGATTGTCGTCGCGACGCAGCGTAAAGATCGTCTCGATCCCCTCCTGACCCGGCATAACGATGTCGGTGATCACCAGATCGGGACGCGCTTCGCGGTACAACACCATCGCCCGGCCGCCGTCGCTCGCGGTGACGACGTCATGCCCGTCGGCGATCAGAATCCGCGTTATTGTGCGGAGCAGCAGCACGTCGTCGTCGATCACAAGGATCTTCATAGGATTGGCCCGCTCTCTCACGGACACTAACGACAAACGCTAGCGAAGCATCTAACGGCCGTCTCCCGATTTTGTCCAGAATTTTACCGATCAGCCACGAAGCGGCGCCGGTCGAGGCGTCAGAGCGGGATGGCCAGCAGCGTATCGATCTGGCGGCTGTCGAGCACCACCTCCTTCATCGCGAACTTCCAGTCGTCGCCACGGCGCACGAGGCGGTCGACATAGCGCCCGGCGGCGAACAGCGTCATCGCCCCGTCCTGCATGATGCGCACGACCATGAGGTTGGCGACGACCGCCAGCCCGCCTGCCTCTTCGACGCCGATCTTGATCGCGCCGATCATGTGGCGATAGCGCTGCGGCTCGTAGATGTTGGCCTTGCGCAGCGCCATCACGCGGTCGACCAGCATCGCCTTCGAGGTCGCATAAACGATGCCGAGCGGCAGCCCAGCCTCGAAGTTCTCGGCCGAGGTGATTCGATAACGGCAATCGTCGGTGAAGAAGTTCGGCCACTCCTCGAGCGCGTCATTGTCAAGGCAATGCGCGTAATCGGCGTAAAGCGCGTCGAGCTCGGCTCGGAGGAGCGCGTTGGCGGGTGTCATCGCGTACCGCTTCCTTTCGTCATTCCCGCGAAAGCGGGAACCCAGGGCAGGCGACGGTGCGGTCGCCCTGGGTCTCGCCTTCGCGGGGGCGACGAAGAGGGAAAGCCTCCTCCTGCAATGCTCAATATCCCATCAGCGGGCGATAGGCGTGCCAGAAACCGCGGATCGAGGCCTCGGTGGTGCGGGTGTTGTCCGAGCGATGGTCGAACCCGCCCATCTCGATCACCGAGTGCTCGCCTTCCGCGCCGACGATCGCGCGCTGGACGAAATTGCCGACCGCGCCGTCTTCCATCGACACGTAACCGGCTGGCCCGACCAGGTTGCTTTGCAGCAGGCGCCGCTCGGTCATCGCCTCGTCGTCGTCCTCGAAACCGAGATAAATCCATTGCAGCTCGGTCTCGGTCGGCCCCTTGGGCAGCACCAGGCGCAGCGCCACCGAATTGTGGATCTGCTGCACGACGAAATTGGGGAAGACGCTGAGGATTTGCACGGTGATGTCGTCGCCGAACTCCTCGGTCGATTCCAAGAGACGCGGGTCGGTGAGGCTGAGGCCGTCGCGCATCGACTGGATGCTGGCGTAGAGCTTGTCGCTCTGTGCCGCACCGAGCGTATCGGCGCGGCCGCGCGTGTAGCTCGTGTGGTTGCCGCCGCCTTCGCTGACCGCGACGCCGCCGCCTGCGGTCAGCCGGCTCACGCGAAACGTCGTGAAGAACGTATGCAGCAAGGTCGCGTGATAGGTGTCCTTGACGTTCTCGACGTAGAGCTTCCAATTGTTGTGGAGCATCTGCGAGGTGGTGCCGAGGACTTTGGGCGTCGCCCGCATCACCCGGCCGAGCCGGCCGCCAATCTCGTTGCCGATATATTCCGCGAGCGGCGGCGCCTCCTCCGACAACGTGCCGAACACGAGGCCGGCGAAATGGTCGGTGCGCAGCTTGCGCATGCCGTGGTCTGCGAGCTTGAAGCTGTCCGGCATGCCGCCCTTGCCGCCAATGCCGCGGCGGAACGCGACGCTCTTTAGGTTGCCGGCGAGGTCGTAATTCCACGAGTGATAGACGCAGGTCAGCCCGTCGTCGGTGTGGCCCTGGCGCTTGAGGCAGACGAGGTTGCCGCGATGCGCGCAGCGATTGACCATGGCGTGGATTTCGCCGTCTTCGCCACGCGTCACGACGATCGGCGTCTCGCCGAGGAAGGTCGTCTTGTAGTCGCCCGGATTGGGGAGCTCGTTGGCCAGCGCCAGGTACTGCCATGTCGGGCCGAGAAACAGCCGGTCGAGTTCGGTCCGATAGACGTCCGGGTCGGAGAACACGCGATAGGGGACGCGGGTGTTGCCGTCCTTGGGCCAGGTAAGCGCGTGGGTGTCCATGCGGCCGGTCCTTCCCTTAGGCTGCCGGGCTAATCGAGCTGAACAGTATCATGAAACCGGTGGTAATCGATGGCGCGGCGGCCGTCCTCGGTCCAGCCGATGATATCGACAAAGCGGCTGTTCCACAGGATTTCGTGCGGCAGGTACGAGGTGCGGGCGTGCACGGGCTGCACCAGCGTCTCGTCGATGCCGCTGGTGGTGACGACCAGCTCGGCGTTGTGTGCGGCGAGCCGCTCTCGCGTCGCGCCAAAAAGCGGGCTCGACTGGTCGATCTCGTGGATCACGGTAAAGGTCAGCGCGAAGACCGGCGAGCGGTCGCGCACCAGCTTGAGATCGTAAAAGCGGCGCAGGAGACTTCCTTCCTCGGTGCGCTCGTCGCGCACCAGGGTGATCGCGACTTGCGCTGCCAGCAGTTGGTTCTGGCGCTGGTTGGCGAGACGGACGGTGAGCGCGGGCTTGCCGTTATAACGCCCGATCACCGCGACCCGGCTGAACAACACCCGCGCCGTCGGGCGCGAGAAGCGAGCGAAGACGAGACCCGTCGTCAAGGCGACGAGCAGCAGCCCGAGCGCGCTCTCCACGGTCATTAGCAGGTTGGCGTACGTCGTCGCCGGCGACATCACGCCATAGCCGATCGTCGCGATCGTCTCGACGCTGAAGAAGAACGCATCGCTGAACGTCCCGGGCCGCGCATGGCTGATCGACCCCGGCTGCAACAGATAGAGGGCAGCGAAGGCCAGGTTTATCAGAAGGTAGACGGCAAGGCCGAGGGCGAGAAAATTCGGCCATCCGATCGTCAGCGTGCGATGGTACAGATCGCCGAACCACGGCCGTCGGAGCCCGACCGAGATCACCTCGTCGGCGGTGTCGCGCGCGACAAGATGAACGAGATGCGCGTCGCTGCCGTCGGGCGGCGCGCTCTGCAGCGGCGCGAGCTTGCGGCGGCGCGCGGCCGCCGCTCGCGACCTGGCATGGGTCTGCATTGCGCGGCGGCCGCCCGGTGGCGACGATGCGTGAGGGTAACTCGGCGATCAGCCGCCGTAATAGACGTTGTCGCCGAGGTCGCGCATCTCGAGGATGGCGCTGTCGAGCCGGCCCGAGATCGGGTTCGGCACATGCGCCTCGGTCACTTCGGCGACGACGATGTGGTGGTCGCCCTGCTCGACGATCGTCGACACCTTGCACTCGACCGCGGCGAGCGCGGCATCGAGGATCGGCGCGCCGTTCGCCCCCCTGTGGATGTCCTGGCCGGAGAGCTTGCCGCCGTCGAGCTGCGCCGGCTTGAAGAAGGTGAAGGCGAGGCCCTTGTGCGCCTTGCCGAGCATGTTGAGCGTGAAGTTCTTGGTGTTCTGGATGATCGAGTAGGCGCCGCTATCGGTCTTCACCCCGACCACCACGAGCGGCGGCGCGAAAGCGGTCTGCGTCACCCAGTTGACGGTCGCGCCGGCGACATTGCCTTTGCCGTCATCGGCGGTCAGCACGTAGATGCCGTAGGGGATCATGCGAAGCGCGGTCTTCTTGGCGTCGGCGTCCATGGTTTCCTCCGTTGGGGTCGGAATCAGTCGGGCCGCATTCCATCGCGTCCGGCCGGGAAGGGCAAGAGCCGGCGTCAGCTCGGGGCGCCCCGCCGGCGTCGCGTCAGCGCGGCGCACAGCGCGAAACCGACCCCGACGCCGATGGCGATCCCCAGCATGTAGCTCTTCAGCGCAATCCCGGCAGTGATGCCGACGACGAGCCCGATGACGATGCAAAGAACGCAGATCAGCATGCGCTATTTCCGCCCGCAGGCGGCAAGCCCCTTCTGCAGCGCCGCGAAGCTCTGCGTCGGCGCCGGCATCAGCCAGCGAAACCCCTTCTCGACCAGCTTCTCGACATTGTTGGCGTCGACATGCGGGTGGCCGCACGGGATGTTGTGGTCCTTGCAGATCGCCAGGATCTCGTCGATCGCCGCGGCGACCTCGGGATGCTCGTACTGGCGCGGGAAGCCCATGTCCTGCGACAGGTCGCCTTCGCCGACCAGCACGACGCCGATCCCCGGCACCTCTTTCAGCATCTGCGGCAGGTTGCGGATCGCCCGCTTCTCCTCGCACATGATGACGACCAGCACCTCGCCCTCGGGGTTGAGCGGCCAGGTGTCGGCGCGCTTGTAATAGGTCTGCTGGTCGATGCCCCAATAGCGCGCGGCGGTGCGCGGCGCGTCGCCGCGCTGGCCGGGCGGCTCGTAATAGGCGGCCTCGCGCGGCCGCGGATAGCGGCAAGCCTGCACCGCGTTCCTCGCCTCGTCGACCGTCGAGACATGCGGCCAGACGATGCCGTAGACGCCGATATCGAGCACCTGCTTGGCAATGAACTGGTTCATCTCGCCGCCATTGGGCGGAATGCGCACCATCGGTGCGACCGCCGGCGCGAGGCTCCCCGATTTCACGATCTGCGCGCGGTCGAGCATGTATTGCATGCAGTCGCGCAGCTGGCGGATGTCGTACGGGTTGTGCTCCATCTCGAAGACGACGCCGTCATAGGACTGGGCGCCGATCGACTGCGCCGCGCCGATCTCGGCCGGCGCGAAGGTCACGAAGGCCGGCTTGCCGCTTTCCAGCGCGCGGATCGCGGGGTTGAGGCGGGGCAGATCGGGCATGGCGCGTCCTCCTGAGATGCGGGTTATGGATTTTTAAACCCAAGGCGCGATGCTGGCACCAGCGAATACAGCTGCGGCAGATTCGAGGATGTTTTTTCACCGGTCCGAGCTGACGGTGCGCTACCCTTCGCGCGGCCTTGTGCTGGTCGCGCCCGACCGCGACCGGTTGCTCAACGCCTGCGAGCCGGGCGAGCGGCATCGCCTGCAGCGCCGTCTCGGGAAACCGTCGGCAAATGAGCCGCCCTGGCTGGTGGAATGGCAGAAAATGCCGGGCGATGCGCTGCAGCCGGACGAGGCGGTCGCGACGCTCAGCCGCGATGGGGTTCTCGTCGAGCTCAGCTACGCGCAGCGCGGCGTCCTCGCCGAATGGCTGGTGACGCGCGGTGCGAAGGTCGCAACGGGAACGAGGCTCGCGCTGCTCGAACGGCGGGCCAGGGCGGCGGCGCCCCAGCCCGCGCCGCAACCGCCGTCGAACGCCGTCCTGCGCCAGTTCGTCGCCCGCCAGCGACGCGACGCCGAGATGATCGCCGCGCTGCAGGCGGAGTTGGCGCTGTTGCAGGCGCGGCTTGAGTCAG
>JASHUW010000454.1 GCA_030039815.1 Alphaproteobacteria bacterium | reverse complement strand
GCGGCAAGCGCTCGGTGGCGATGCTCGAATTCGAGCAGGCCAAGGACAAGGTCATGATGGGCGCCGAGCGGCGTTCGATGGTCATGACCGAGGACGAAAAGCGCCTCACCGCGTATCACGAGGCCGGCCATGCCCTGTGCATGCTCTACGCCGAGGGGCACGAGCCGCTGCACAAGGTCACGATCATCCCGCGCGGCCGGGCGCTCGGCATCACCATGTTCCTGCCCGAGCGCGACAAGTACTCGCAGTCGAAGCTCGAGATCAAAGCCATGCTGGCGAGCCTCTTCGGCGGACGTGTCGCCGAGGAGCTGATCTTCGGTCCCGACAAGGTCACGACCGGCGCTTCCGACGACATCAAGCGGGCGACGAGCCTTGCCCGGCGCATGGTGACCGAATTCGGCTTTAGCGAAAAACTCGGGCCGTTGCGCTACAGCGAGAACGAGGAAGAAGTCTTCCTCGGCCACTCGGTCACACAGCGCAAGAACGTCTCCGACGCGACCGCCAAGGTCATCGACGACGAGATCCGCCGGATCGTCGAGGAAGGCGAGCACACCGCGCGCTCGATCCTCACCTCGCACCTCGACGAGCTGCACGCGCTGGCGCACGGCCTCCTCGAATACGAGACGCTGTCTTCCGACGAAATCCGCCGCGTCATCAAGGGCGAGCGCATCGTCCGCGACACCTCGACCGGTCCGGCTCCGTCGACCGACGAGCCGCGCCCTGGCTCCGGTCGCCGCAGCTCGGTGCCGCCGTCGGGCCGGCAAAGCGGCATCGGGCCCGAACCCGAACCGCAGCCCGGCGGGTGAGGTTGGAAATTCTGCTGTTGATTCGCTGCAGAAACAGCAAAATTGGCGGCGTTCGAGTGGCGGGGGGCCACGAGTGACGCGTAAGCTTTTCGGAACCGATGGGGTGCGCGGCACCGCCAACAGCGAGCCGATGACGCCGGAAACGGCGCTCAGGATCGCGATGGCGGTCGGCGAGTGCTTTCATAACGGCGCGCACAAGCATCTCGTGGTGATCGGCAAGGACACGCGATTGTCGGGCTACATGCTCGAGCCGGCGCTGACCGCCGGGTTCATCACCATGGGCATGGATGTCGTGCTGATCGGCCCGCTGCCGACCCCCGCGATCGCCATGCTGACGCGCAGCCTGCGCGCCGATATCGGCGTGATGATCTCGGCGTCGCACAACCCTTATGCTGACAACGGCATCAAGCTGTTCGGCCGGGACGGCTACAAGCTGTCGGATGAGCTCGAGCGCAAGATCGAGGCGATCGTCGAGAAGGGCCCGTCGCGCCGCGCCGGGGCCGCCGAGCTCGGCCGCGCCAAACGCCTCGACGACGCCGGCGGCCGCTACATCGAGTTCGTCAAGCAAAGCTTTCCCAAAGGGCTGCGCCTCGACGGGATGCGCGTCGTCGTCGATTGCGCGCATGGCGCCGCCTACAAAGTCGCCCCGACCGTGTTCTGGGAACTGGGGGCCGAGGTGTTTTCCGTCGGCGTGTCGCCCGACGGCATGAACATCAACCGCGACTGCGGCGCGCTGTCGCCCGAGCAGATGCGCCAGGAGGTGCTGGCGCGGCGCGCGGATATCGGCATCGCGCTCGACGGCGACGCCGACCGGCTGATCGTTGTCGATGAGCGCGGCGTGATCCTCGATGGCGACCAGGTGATGGCGCTCATCACCACGTCGTTGGCCAACGCTCAGCAGCTCGCCGGCGGTGCACTGGTCGCGACCGTGATGTCGAACCTCGGGCTCGAGCGCTACCTGGGGGAACAGGGCATCGGCATGCACCGCACCGCCGTTGGCGACCGCTACGTGGTCGAAAAGATGCGCGCTACCGGCTGCAATGTCGGCGGCGAGCAGTCCGGGCACATCATCCTTTCCGACTATGCGACCACCGGCGATGGCCTCATCGCCGCGCTGCAGGTCATGGGGCGCATCGTCGAGACCGGCAAGCGCGCGAGCGAGGTGTGCCGCCTGTTCGCGCCGCTGCCGCAGCTGCTGCGCAACGTCCGCTTCGGCGAGGGCCGTCCGCTCGAGGCGCACCGGGTCAAGCAGGCGATCACCGCCGGCGAGGCGCGGCTGGGCGCGGCGGGGCGCCTGGTCATCCGTCCCTCCGGCACCGAGCCGGTGATCCGCGTCATGGCGCAGGGCGAGGACGACGCGCTGCTCGCCAGCGTCGTCGACGACATCTGCGGGGCGATCCTCGCCGCTTCCCACGGCACCGACGACAGCGGCGCGGCGGTTCAGGCGGCGGAGTGAAGGGCCGCGTTCTCATCGTCGCCGGCTCGGATTCCGGCGGCGGCGCCGGCATTCAGGCCGACATCAAGGCCGTCACCATGCTTGACGCGTTCGCGGCGACCGCGATCACCGCGCTGACCGCGCAGAACACCGAGGGCGTCCACGGCGTGCTGCCGATAGAACCGGGTTTCATCCGGCGGCAGATGGAGGTCGTGCTTGACGATATCGGCGCTGACGCGATCAAGACCGGCATGCTGCACGACGCGGCGGTCATCGATACCGTCGCTGCCGTGCTCGCAGAGCGCGCGCCCGAAACGCCGTTGGTGCTCGACCCGGTCATGATCGCAAAAGGCGGTGCGCCGCTGATCCAGCCGCAGGCGATCTTCGCGCTGAAAACCCGGCTGTTGCCGCGCGCCGCGGTGCTGACCCCGAACCTGCCGGAAGCGGAAATCCTTTGCGGCTGGCCGATTGCCGACGTCGCGGCGATGCGTGAGGCGGCGCGGGCGTTGCTCGCGCTCGGCTGCGGCGCGGTGCTCTTGAAGGGCGGGCATCT
>JASHUW010000041.1 GCA_030039815.1 Alphaproteobacteria bacterium | reverse complement strand
CATGAATACGTGTTCGATTACCGGCCGGGCGAGATCTACTGGTGCACCGCCGATGTCGGCTGGGTCACCGGGCACAGCTATATCGTCTACGGGCCGCTCTCGAACGGCGCGACCACGCTGATGTTCGAGGGCGTGCCGAACTATCCGGACGCGTCGCGCTTCTGGCAGGTCTGCGACAAACATAACGTGTCGATCTTCTACACCGCGCCGACCGCGATCCGCGCGCTGATGCGCGAGGGCGAAGGCTTTGTAAAAAAGGCGAAGCGCAGCTCGCTGCGCCTGCTGGGCTCGGTCGGCGAGCCGATCAATCCGGAAGCCTGGATGTGGTACTACGAGCAGGTCGGCGAGGAACGCTGCCCGATCGTCGACACCTGGTGGCAGACCGAGACCGGCGGCATCCTCATCACCCCGATCCCCGGCGCGACGCCGCTGAAGCCCGGCTCGGCGACGCGGCCGTTTTTCGGGGTCGAGCCGGTCATTGTCGATGGCGAGGGCAGCCGGCTTGACGGCGTGTGCGAGGGCAATCTCTGCCTCGTGCGCTCGTGGCCGGGGCAGATGCGCACCGTGTTCGGTGACCACAAGCGCTTTGTCGAGACCTATTTCTCGACCTTCAAGGGGCTCTATTTCACCGGCGATGGCGCCAAGCGCGACGAGGACGGCTTCTACTGGATCACCGGCCGGGTCGACGACGTGATCAACGTCGCCGGGCACCGGCTCGGCACGGCGGAGATCGAGAGCGCGCTGGTCGCCCACCCCAAGGTCGCCGAGGCCGCGGTCGTCGGCTACCCGCACGACATCAAGGGCCAGGGCATCTACGCCTATGTCACCCTGCGGATTGACGAGGCGCCGAGCGAGGCGCTGCGCGGCGAGCTGATGCAATGGGTGCGCAAGGAGATCAGCGCCATCGCCGCGCCCGACATCCTGCAATGGGCGCCGTCGCTGCCGAAGACCCGGTCGGGCAAAATCATGCGCCGCATCCTCAGGAAGATCGCAGCCGACGAGTCGGATCAGCTCGGCGACGTTTCGACGCTTGCCGATCCGACCGTGGTCGACGACCTCGTCGGCAACCGGCAGAACCGCGCGGGGGCTTAGTCGGTCAACAAGAAGCGTCCGTGCCTGGCCCTCCCTCGTGGGGAGGGAGAGGGCCGGCAACAGCGGATCAACCCAGGCGGCTTACTGCTAATGCGCTTTCGCTAGCGGGGTGAGGAGCCCGGCGACTTGGCCGTCCTTCAGGCGGGTCACGCGGCCGGGGGCGACCACCGTCGGCTTGCCGCCGCCGACCGTCATCCGAGCGGGGCCGTCGACCAGCATCGTGCCGCTGCCCTTGGGCGGGATCGGGGTTGGTTTCGGCCAGTGCGTCAGCGCGTCCTGCAAGCCTTCGGCGCCGAGCTCCCAATTGCGCACCGGCCCCGAATCGAGGTGGATGAAGTGCGACTTCGGGTACCAGCCGACGCCGCCGCGCTTCATGCCGCGCGCCGCCGCCACCGCATCGTCGAGCCGAGCGGGAAAATAGACATCGAGCGCGCGGCCGTAGAGGTGCTGGCTGTTGTCGGCGACGCCGAACATCGTGTGCTCCAGCAGCGCATTGGTCTGCAGCGAGCGATAGGCCGACAGCACGGTGGCGCTTTTCTGCTCGGTCGCCGCCATCACCGCGGCGACGAAATCGATGACGGCGACGTCGATGCCGGTCACCCCGCCGGTGCGGCGATCGCGCAGGAACACGTCCAGTTCTTCTATCGCACGGGCGACCGGCCCCTTGGCGTTGCGATAGACGCCGTCAAATACCGCGCCGCTATGCGCATCGACCAGCCGCACACGATCGCCGGGTGCAACCATCGGCGCCGCGAGCGCCGCCCCCGGGGCGCACAGCACACTAATCGTCGTCAGCAAGAACCGGCGCCGATGCATAGTGCTCATCTTACGCTGAGAGGTTCCGGGACGAAAGCAATCGGCGGGGAGAATCCGCAGAAGTGATGATTTTAACCGGTAACGTTAAAAAATTTCGCCGTACCTAATCGGCTCGGTTCACGCGGGACACGACGCGTCGAGCAAGAAGAAATTCCCCGCATCATGCGCTCATCAGCGCTCGGGCAGGTTCAACTAAACGCTTGGCGCAGTTGTCGCGCCGCTACCACGAGCATCGCCAGGTCGGGACTGGTCGCAGCGCGCAACTCGGCAGCGAGCGCATCGGCCGGCGCGAGCTGTGCGAGGTGGGTTTCGACCCAGCTCGCAATCGGATCCCCCGCACTGGCCGCATCCTTCAGAATCCGTTCGGCGAGCTCGGCCTGGAGCGCATAGAAATCATCGATCAGCGTGTCAATCGCGGCCTTTTGCCACTGCGTGTCGGCCGGCAAGCGGCGCGCGGCATCGCGCAGCCCGTCGAGCGCGAAGCGGGCGCCAACGCCGTAGAAGATCGAGGCGGCCCGGTCGATCGCCTGTCCCGATCGTTCGGCGAGATCGCCGATCTCGAACGCGGTGGTCAGGAAAATGATGCCGCCGACCCGTTCCGCCACCGCTCGTGGCACCCCGGCCTCCGCCAGTTCGGCAATCCGCCGATCATGAACCACCCGCTCGTCGGCGGGCAGCAGATCGCCGATAACGATGGCCAGATGCGAAACCGCCGGCCCGCACCGGGCGATTTCGTCGAACCCGACCCGCCCGGCGCGCAGCAGCCAAGTGGCCGCATGTTCGACGATGCCCGCGATGTCGAGCAGCATCCCGTACTGCACCCGGGCGGCGACTTTGTTGTCGAGCGTCTCGATCGCCGCCCACAGCGCCGGCAGGCCAAGCGCCTCACGCACGATGCGGTGAGCGCGGGCGACCTCGGCCGCGCCGCGTCCGGTACGCGCCGCGAGGTCGTGCACAAAGGTGAGGCCGCCGCGGTTGACGACATCGTTGGCGACAACCGTCGCGACGATCTCGCGGCGCAGCGGGTGCGCGGCGA
Organism: Alphaproteobacteria bacterium; assembly: GCA_030039815.1. Taxonomy (GTDB): domain Bacteria; phylum Pseudomonadota; class Alphaproteobacteria; order ATCC43930; family CGMCC-115725; genus DATARH01. The sequence continues at coordinate 6,829 of JASHUW010000041.1, read as the reverse complement.
TCTGCGCCGCGAAGCGATCGCGCAGCGCGGCCGGAAAATAGAGCCGCAATTCCTCGGCAAGTTCGGGCGCGTCGGGCAGGTCGGACTGCACGAGCGCGTCGTCGAGCGACATCTTCGCATAGGCGAGCAGCACCGACAGCTCCGGCCGGGTAAGGCCCTTGCGAGCGGCCGCGCGCGCCGCGATCTCGACATCGTCGGGAAGGAATTCGAGGGCGCGGTCGAGCCGGCCCGATTTTTCGAGCTCGCGCATCATGCGCGCCTGGTGGTCGAGTGCCGCAAACGGCTCCCGCCGGCCCCGCGCCTCAGCGACCGACAACGCTTCGCCCTGAAGATAATTGTCGCGCAGCACCAGAGCGGCAACATCGTCGGTCATGCTCGCCAGGAGCGGCTCGCGTTCCGGCGCGGCAAGCGCGCCGGTAGCGATCGCGTGGCCAAGCAATATCTTGATGTTGACCTCGTGGTCCGACATCGACACGCCGGCCGAGTTGTCGATCGCGTCGGTATCGATCCGTCCGCCCTTTTGCGCATACGCGATGCGCCCGCGCTCGGTGACGCCGAGATTGGCGCCCTCGCCCACCACGCGTGCCCGAATCTCCTCGCCGTCGATGCGCAACGCGTCATTGGCCTTGTCGCCGACCTGGCCGTGGGTCTCGGCGCGCGCCTTGACGAAGGTACCGATGCCGCCGAAGAACAAGAGGTCGACCTCGGCGCGCAGTAAGTGGCGGATCAGCTCGGCGGGGGGCAGCGCGTCCTCGACGATGCCGAAGACGCGCTTCATCTCGGGCGCGATATCGATTGACTTGGCGCTGCGTTCGAAAACCCCACCGCCGGGCGAGATCAGCCGGCGGTCGTAATCGCCCCAGCCGAGGGCCGGGTTCTCAAAAAGCCGCTGGCGCTCGGCATAGCTCCCCGCCGCATCGGGGTCAGGATCGATGAAAATGTGCAGGTGGTTGAACGCGCCGACGAGGCGGATGTGCCGCGACCGCAGCATGCCGTTGCCGAACACGTCGCCGCCCATGTCGCCGACGCCGACGACCGTGAAATCGGTCGCTTGGATGTCGGTGCCCAGCTCGCGGAAGTGGCGTTTCACGAGCTCCCAGGCGCCGCGCGAGGTGATTCCGATCGCTTTGTGGTCGTAGCCGGCCGACCCGCCGCTGGCGAACGCGTCGCCGAGCCAGAACCCGTATTCGATCGCGATCTCATTGGCGGTATCGGAAAAAGTGGCGGTGCCCTTGTCGGCGGCGACGACGAGGTAGGGGTCGTCCGGGTCATGCCGAACGACGTCGCGCGGCGGCTCGATGTGGTGCGTCTCGGAACTGTCGGCGATGATGTTGTCGGTCAGGTCCAACAATCCGTGCATCAGGATCTTGTAGCACTCGATCCCTTCAGCCTGCAGCGCGGCGCGGTCGCCCGGCGGGCGCTTCAGGACAAAGCCGCCCTTTGATCCTACCGGAATGATCACCGCGTTCTTGACGGTCTGCGCCTTCATCAGGCCGAGGATTTCTGTACGGAAATCCTCGCGCCGGTCGGACCAACGGATGCCGCCGCGGGCCACCTTGCCGGCGCGCATGTGCACCCCCTCCATGCGCGGGCTGTAGACGTAAATTTCAAATAATGGACGCGGCAGGGGCAGGAGATCGATCTCGCTCGAGGCGAGCTTGACCGCGAGATAGGGCTTCGCGCTGCCGTCGGGTTGCGGCTGGAAATAGTTGGTTCGTACCGATTTGAGGATCAGCTTGAGGAAACTGCGCAGGATGCGATCCTCGTCGAGGCTGTCGACCGCGACGAGATCGTCCTCGATCGCCCGCAGCTCGGCGGCAATGCCGCGTGAGCCGCCCGGCGGCGGCGTAAGGCTGAAGCGCAGCTCGAACAACGTCACCAGGCGCCGGGAGATCCCGGCATGCGCCGCCAGCGCGTCCTCCATATAGGCCTGGCTGAACGTATTGCCTGCCTGGCGCAGCACCTTGCAATAGAGCCGCAAGATCGTCGTCTGCCGCGCCGTCAACCCGGCGCCGAGCACCAAGCGATTGAACCCGTCATTCTCGATGACGCCGGTGGCGACAGCGACCAGCGCCGCCTCGAAGTTCCGTCGCTGCGCTTCATCCAGCGAGCCCGGAACGCATCCCGCAGCCAAAAGAAACTCGTGCACCCAGACGGCTTCGCCCTCGACGCTTCCGAGCCGATACGCGTCCTCGGCAACCATGCGAAGGCCCAGATTTTCCAGAACCGGCAAAACGTCCGACAGGATGACCGGCACGCCGCGGTGATAGAGCCGCAACCCGGGCGTCGTCGCATCAGGCATCGAATGCAGCGAGGCTTCGAGCGGCGAGCCGGCCAGCACTTTCTCGATGGCTGAGAGATCCGCCACCGCCTGTTCGGGTTCGGTACGCGCCTGATAGTCGGCCGGAGGGGTCGAGAGACGGCTCAGACGACGAAGCGCTTCAGCCTCGCCGAACGCCTCTTCCGCGGCTACCTCGACACGATCGCGCCACGACCGTCCGGCCTCGGCGAGGCGCGCTTCGAGCGACGCTGCATCGGCCATGGGCAAACGGGCCGAACCGGCTGCGCGGATGATGAAAAGCACCCGGGCCAATAGCGAATCGTCGATATGCGTGTAAAAGCCCGAAACCACGCCCGCAAACGCGTCCTCGAGGATCGCGGCGAATTGTCGGCGCAGTGCCGTATCGTAGCGCTCACGCGGCACATATACGAGGCACGACACGTAGCGCTCGAGCGGATCGCGTCTGACAAAAAGCGCGATGCGCTGGCGCTCCTGAAGGTTCAAGACCCCGATCGCCGTGTGGTAAAGCCAATCCTCGTCGGCCTGGAACAGTTCGTCGCGCGGGAAGGTATCGAGAATGTGGATCAGCGCCTTGCCGTCATGTCCGGCAGGGGGGAGTCCGCTGCGCGCCAACACGCGCTCTACCTTGCGGCGCACGATGGGAATGCTGCGCACATCGGCGGTATAGGCGGTCGACGTGAAGAGTCCGACAAACAGACAGAGGCCGTTGACCGCGCCTTGCGCGTCGAAGCGACGCACGCCGATCGCATCCATCGGCGCGCGCCGATGGACGGTCGAGCGCTGATCGGTCTTGCCGAGGATCAACAGCTCGCGACGGCCCAGGAAGTCGCGCACATCAGGCGACAAGGCGGCGAGATCGCGCAGACCGCCGAAGGCACGATAGCTCGGCTCGCGCAGAACGCCGAGCGGCGGCTGCACCTCGCCGCCCGCAAAGTCGTAATCGCGCATGCCGAGCAGCACGAAATGATCGTCATCGAGCCAGCGCAGGAACGCCGCGTTTTCGTCGATCTCGTCCGGTGGAACCGGGCCCGCACTACGCTCGACGCGATCCGATAATCGCAGCAGCGCGGCCCGCATAAGCGGCCAATCCGAGACCGCGGCGCGGACATCGGCAAGCACGCCGATGAGCGCCTCGGCCAGGGCGGTACGTGCCGGGGCACTGAGCTCGCGCGCGATCTCGATCTGCATCCACGACTCGCGGATTCCGCCCGGCACGCCAAAGCCGACCAGTTTGCCCGCCTCGTCGCGCGAGGCAGTGACGACCGGATGAATGACCAGTCGTACCATACGGCCGCGATCGTTGATCGCCGCGCTCACCGAATCGACGAGAAACGGCATATCGTCGTTGACGATCTCGACGATCGTATGGAGCGACGACCAGCGGTCCCGCGCCACCGTGGGGTTGTAAACGCGAACCAGCGCCTCGCCCGACGAACGCCGCGCACCGAACCGCCACAGCGCGAGCGCACCGCCCGCCAGATTCTCGGGCGAACGGGCGACGACATCAGCCGGCGGCGCATGCTCGTAGAGCGCTTCGAGGAAGGCCCGCGCGGCGACCGATTCGCCGCCTTCGAGCCGCGCCACAAGCAATGGGTCCGCTTGCGCGATCGCACGCTTCTTGTGGTCGTCGATGTCGCTGGTCACAGGCTCAATCCGCTTGCCGCAGAAGCGCCGGGATGGGCCCTCACAGACTCGCCGCTAAGCCCGTGGCGGGCAAGGAGTTTTCGCGGCGGCGCGCGCCGCTCCCGCGAAGCACGCGGGGCAATGGGCCGGTTCCGTCAATTGCAGTGCAATTTTGCGCCAGATAAGGCGAAATTTGCTTCAAACAGATGACAGTTTTGAGGATACTCGGTGCAATGTAATTCGCCTGTCGCGGGCTCCGGGGGGATCGCTACGAATGGACATCATGGAATTCCATGTTTACCAGCAAGGCCGCGACATGCGCTGGGTTGTCCGCCTCGACAACGCCACTTACGGCGCCTACCTCGACAAGGAGCAGGCGATGCTCGACGCGGTCGAAGCGGCGCGTGACGCGCAACAGGCCGGACGCGAGGTGCGCGTGTTCCTCGGTGACCGAACCGAAGCGTCGCGGATTTTCTGACGGCTAACCGTGTAGCTTGGCGAGCATCTCGGGCGTGACCAGTGTCACGCCGCCCTCGCTGACGTGAAAGCGCTGGGCGTCGATTTTGGGGTCCTCGCCGATCACCATCCCTTCCGGAATTCGGCAGCCGCGGTCGACCACCACGCGGTTCAGCCGGGCGTGGCGACCGACATCGACCTCCGGCAGCACGACCGCGTCGCGGGTGCGCGCGTGCGAATTGACCCGGCAGTTCGAAAACAGCAGCGAGCGCGAGACGTGCGCGCCCGAGATGATGCAGCCCCCCGACACCATCGAATCCACCGCCATGCCGCGCCGATCGTCGTCATCGAAGACGAATTTTGCTGGCGGTAGTTGCTGCTGATAGGTCCAGATCGGCCAGTTCGGGTCGTAAATGTCAAGCTGCGGCACCGGCATCACGAGATCGAGATTGGCCGCCCAATAGGCGTCGATCGTACCCACGTCGCGCCAGTAGGACTCAGCCTCCGGCGTGGTCTTGACGCAGCTTTCCTCGAACTGGTGAGCGGCGGCCAGTCCCCGGCTGACGAGGTCGGGAATAACGTCCTTGCCGAAATCATGCGACGACTGCGGGCTTCGGGCATCGCGTTCAAGCTCGGCATAGAGGAACGCGGCGGTGAACACGTAAATGCCCATGCTGGCTAGCACACGATCGGGCTTGCCGGCCATCGGCCGCGCATTCTTGGGCTTTTCGTCAAAGGCGGTGATGAGGCCGAAATCGTTGACGGTCATCACGCCAAACTCGCTTGCCTGAGCGAGCGGCACCTCGACGCAAGCGACGGTGCAGTCAGCGCCGCTCGCGACATGCTCGCCGAGCATGTGCGAATAATCCATCTTGTAGACATGGTCGCCTGCCAGCACGACGAAATAATCGGGTCGCGCGGCCCGGAAAATGTCGAAATTCTGGAATACCGCGTCGGCGGTGCCGCGATACCAAGTCGCCTCGTCGATGCGCTGTTGTGCCGGCAAAAGGTCGAGGAACTCGTTCATCTCCGGACGCAGGAACGACCACCCCATCTGCAAATGCCGCAACAGGCTGTGCGCCTTGTACTGGGTCAACACGCCAATCCGCCGGATCCCGGAATTGACGCAATTCGACATCGCGAAATCGATGATGCGAAACTTGCCGCCAAAGAACACCGCCGGCTTGGCCCGGCGGTCGGTTAGCTGATGAAGGCGACTGCCGCGGCCGCCGGCGAGCACAAGCGCAATGGCGCGCCGGGCCAATCTTTCCTGGGAACGATCCGCCGACAGCATGATTTTCTCCTCCGCCGTGGTTCAGACTACCACGCTCGGCTGGTTCCGCCCGGTGATGCCGTGAATATCCGCGAGCGCCACGCCCGCCGCCGTCAACAGCACCAGCGCCGCGCGCGTCGCGAGCGCGCGCAGGACGAGATCGGGCTCGTAGCGCTCCAGATACACTGGCCATACGGCGTGACGGGGACGCTCAGAACGTTCATAGCGAAAGGCTCGGAAACTTACCGCACAATCCTAGTGCAAATTGCGCGAGCCCGGAATCGGTTCCGCCGGCGCGCGACATTCGCCGCGCCGGCGGCGGCGCGGTCAGCCGATGATCCGGCGATCACGCAAAGCGCTCGCGCGTATCTTCGATTTTGCTACAGAATGAAGCGGGAAAGATCACTGTCTTTGGCAAGCGACCCGACGCGCTCCTGCACATAAGCCGCATCGATGATCCGTCCGGTGCCGGCGGGCTGATCGGAAGCCGTGAAGCTGATCTCTTCGAGCAGCCGCTCGAGGATCGTGTGGAGCCGGCGCGCGCCGATATTCTCGACGGTGCTGTTGATCTGCTCGGCAAGCCGCGCGATCTCCTCGATCGCGTCAGGCTGAAACTCAAGCTGGATACCCTCGGTGGCCATCAGCGCCTTGTATTGGGTGATGAGGCTCGCCTGCGGCTCGGTGAGAATGCGGCACAAATCATCGCGGTCGAGCCCTTTCAGTTCGACGCGGATCGGCAGCCTCCCCTGCAACTCGGGAAGCAGGTCGGAAGGCTTTGACAGGTGGAAGGCACCCGAAGCGATGAACAGGATGTGGTCGGTCTTGACCGGGCCGTGCTTGGTCGCAACCGTCGTGCCTTCAATCAGCGGCAGGAGGTCGCGCTGCACCCCTTCGCGGCTGACGTCGGCCGCGCCGATACCGCCCCCGCGCTCGCTGCGGCCACATATCTTGTCGATCTCGTCGATAAAGACGATGCCGTTCTCCTCGACCGCGGCGAGCGCTCCGCGCGTCACGGTCTCCTGATCGAGAAGCTTGTCGCTTTCCTCGGCCAGCAGCATCCGGTGGCTGTCGGCGACAGTGACCTTGCGCGGCGCCGCGCGCTGACCGAAGGCCTTGCCGAAAATATCGCCGAGATTGAGCATGCCCATCTGCGCACCGGGCATGCCGGGAATCTC
>JASHUW010000453.1 GCA_030039815.1 Alphaproteobacteria bacterium | reverse complement strand
AATGACCGGCGTCAGCGCCTGCAGAGCGGTTATGCAAGCTGCCGAGGTTGTCGGATACCACCCTACCGAAGGCGCGCTGGTGCCCGTCGGCGGGTGGTAGACGTGATGGAGAAACTCCGGGAGTCGCCCCCCATAGCCTTTGTAATGATCGGCGGCGTTATCGAGTTCCCGAGTTATGGTCGGGATGAAACTAAGCGGACTGGGCAGCTTTGGAGAACCTGGCGGAGGAGGTGCACCCGGCGCCGCCCCGGCTCCGTCGAGCGCGCGGCCCGCTCGAAACACTGTCCGGGCGCTTAACAGACACAATCGATCGCAGGCGCGGATCGTGTCCGAAAGCTTGGTGACCTCCTCGGCAAGGAGGCCAATATCGTCGTCGCTCTGAGCGGACTGCGCTGCAGGGGCCACCCTGGTTCCTCCCTCCCAGACCTATCCGGGATAAATCTTCACCTCCACTCTTAATACGAGCACAGTTGCAAAAGAAAGTCGCCGCCGCGTCTCCGCTTCCCCCATGACGCGTATTTCGGCCTCAATCGAAGGTCAGCACCGTCCGCGCCACCTCGCCGGCCTTCATCGCACGGAAGGCTTCGTTGATGTCGGAAAGGCGGCCGGTCTTGGTGACCATGGCGTCGAGATCGAGCCGGCCCTGCTTGTAGAAATCGAGGTAATGCGGAATGTCGATGCGGAAGCGGTTCGAACCCATGCGCGAGGTCTGTACTTTGCATTCGGGGCGCAGCGCCATCCACGGGAACTCGATCGTCGCGTCGGGCGGCAGCACGCCGACGATCGTCGCCGTGCCGCGGATCGCCAGGCTCTCGACCGCCTGGCGGCAAAGCTTGGAGTTACCGACCGCCTCGAAGGCGTGATCGACCCCGGCGCCGCCGGTCAGCTCCTTGACCGCCTTGACCGGATCGGCCTCGCTCGAATTGACGAAATGCGTCGCGCCGACGCGCATCGCCATCTGCCGCTTCTGGCCGAACTGGTCGATCGCGATGATCTGGCGCGCGCCGCCGATCCGCGCGCCCTGGACGATCGACAAGCCGACCCCGCCGCAGCCATAGACCGCGACCGTCTGCCCGGCCTCAAGCCCGGCGCTGCGCAGCGCCGCGCCAACCCCGGTCAGCACGCCGCAGCCGACCAGCGCCGCCTTGTCGAGCGGAATATCGGAGTCGATTTTCACGATCGAGTTCTCGTGCAGCAGCATCTTTTCGGCGTAGGACGAGATGTTGATGAACTGGCGCACCGGCTGGCCGCTGAGCGACAGGCGCGGTTTCTCGCTGTCCTTGCGGGCGACGATGCTGTTGCTGCAGACGTTCGGGTGGCCCGACAGGCATTGCGGGCAGGTGCCGCAGAAGCCCGAAAGGCAGGCGACGACATGATCGCCGGGCTTCACTGTGGTGACGTCACGGCCGACCGCCTCGACGATCCCGGCGCCCTCGTGGCCCAGCACGATCGGCCGGTCGAGCGGCCAGCGCCCGACGCCGTCGACGACATGGAGGTCGCTGTGGCAGACCCCGGTGGCGACGGTGCGCACCAGCACCTCGCGCGGCGCCGGATCGTCGAGCTCGATCTTTTCGATGGTCAGCGGCTCGTGCGGTTTGCGGAAGACCGCGGCTTCGATCTGCATGGCGAATTCCTCATGGCGGTGACGGGTTTTGCGCCATGCTACACTTCCGGCGACGGGCTTGTGGAGGGAAACGCATGGCTTCCGTGCTCGAGGAGAAGGACGCGATCCGCGAGGTGCTGGCGCGCTATTGCTTCGCGCTTGACGGCGGCAGGTTCGACGAAATGGCGGCGCTGTTCACCGAGGACGGCACCTGGCACACGTTTTTCGGCAAGGCGACGGGCAGGAAGGCGATCGCCGAGTTTGCCGCGGGGCTGCGCGCGCACCGGCCCGGCCCAACACCGCGCGCGATCCACCACGTCACCAATGTCGTCATCTCGCTCGATGGCGACACCGCCACGGTGCGCTCCAACTGGACGACGGTGCAGAATTCGCCCGAGGGACCGAAGATCGGCTCGGGCGGCGCCTATGACGACGCCATGGTCAAGATCGACGGGCGGTGGCTGTTCCGTTATCGCACGATCGACCGCTACATTCGGCCGGAGAAGGAATGACTATGCGCTGCGTTTTTCTTGCGCTCGGCATCGCCGCGCTTGCCGTCCCGGCGCAGGCGCAGCTCCTGACGCACAAGGATCTGTCGCTCGCCATCGCGCTGGAGATCGCCAAGACCGCGTATGACCAGTGCACCGCCGAGGGATACGGCGTGTCCGTCGTCGTGGTCGACCGCGCCGGCGAGACGCTGGTGGCGCTGCGCGGCGACAAGGCCGGGCCGCACACACTGGAGAATGCACGGCGCAAAGCCTATACCGCGCGCACCTTCCGTACCCCGACCAGCGCCTATGCCGAGAAATACGCGACCGGCGACATGGTGGTGCGCCAGCAAGTGACGTTGCCCAACGTCATCGCCATCGCCGGCGGGTTGCCGATCAAGGTTGGCGACGAGGTCATCGGCGGCGCCGGGCTGTCGGGCACGCCAGGGGTCGACGAGCCCTGCGTGCAAGCCGGCATCGACAAAGTAGCTGACCAGCTGAAATAGCCGATGGGGCCATGGCTCGAGACCTATCGCGGCGCGGCGGCGCCGTGGGAATGCGACGTCACCGAGCATTTCACGCTTGCCTTCTATTTCGATCGCATCGCCATGGCCGAGGCCAATTTCGCCGAGCGGCTGGGGTTGCTCGACCGGCTGCGCGAGGGCGGTTTTGCGCGGCGCTACGACGTGCGGCTGGTACGCGAGCTGCACGCCGGTAGCGCATTTCACATCGAAAGCGCGCCGATCGGCGAAGGCGACGAGATGCGGATCGGCCATCGCGTCGTCGACACGGTGAGCGGCGCGGTGACGACTTGGTTCGATGTGCGCTGGGAGGGCATCGCTTCGCCGCCATCTGCCAAGCCTGCCCGTTGGGAAGCGCCGGCCTTGGAGATACGGCCCGAGCCGCAAAACCTCGGCAAACTCGTCCCCAGCATGGCGGGCCGGGTCGACCCCGGCGACCTCGACGAATTCGGCCGCATGGGGCTGGCCGGCATCGTTCACAAATTCAGCGACGCGGCGGTGCAGTTCGGCGCCGCGTTCGGGCTGACCGCCGACTACATCGCCGACGCCCGGCGCAGCTTCTCGGCCTTCGGCCTGCGTCTCGGCGTCGCCCGCGCGCCCGGCCGCGGCGAGGCCTATCGCATCGATACCGGGCTCGCCTATCTCGGCACCACCTCGCTGCGCTACCTGCATGTGATGCGCGACGCCGCTGGCGCGGAGATCGCCCGGATGGACCGCTACGGCGTCCAACTCGACCTCGACGCGCGGCGCCCGGCGCCGCTCGCGCCGGCGCTGCGCCAGCGTGCCGAGCGACTGCTGATGGCATAGACGCGGGAGAAATCATGGAACCTTGGATCGAGACTTATCGCGGCGCGGTCAGCCCGTGGGAAACCGACGTCACCGAGCATTTCACGGTCGCCTTCTATTTTGATCGGATCGCCATGGCCGAGGCCTCGCTCGCGCAGGCGCTGGGCTTGCTCGATGTGCTGCGCAAAGGCGGCTTTGTGCGACGCTACGACGTGCGCTATGCGCGCGAGCTCCGCGCCGGCGGCGCATTCCACATCGAGAGCGCGGCGATCGGCGCAACGGAGAACGGCTCCGAGGGCGGTGTGAGGTTTGGCCACCGGTTTATCGATTCGGTGACCGGCGAGTGCATCACCTGGTTCGACGTCCACTGGGAGGGCATCGCGGCGAACGTGCCGGTAGGCAAGATCGCCGCCTGGGACGGGCCGGAATTCGAGGTGCGCGCCGACCCGCAAGACCTGACGAAGCTGATCCCGACCTCGACCGGCCGCATCCAGCCAGGCGACCTCGACGAGTTCGGCCGGCTGGGGATTTGCGGCACGGTGCACAAGTTCACCGACTCTTCGGTGCAGATCGGCGCCGCGATTGGGCTCACCGCCGATTACATCAAGACGGGCCGGCGCGGTTTTTCGACCTTCGAGTTCCGCGTGCGGATTTCCGGCGCGCTCGGGCTCGGCGACCGCTACGAGACGCGCACCGGCATCGCGCATCTCGGCAACTCCTCGCTACGCTTCCTGCACATCATGAGCGACGCGATGAGCGGTCGCGAGGTGGCGCGGCTCGGCCAGTTCGGCGTCACGCTCGACCTCGACAAGCGCCGCCCCGCCGCGCTCGAACCCGAACTGCGCGCGAAAGCGGAGAAACTGGTGCTGCCGACCGGCTGACCCCTCAACCGTCCGGCAGCGTTTCCACCGCGTCGCTCGGCGCGCCATAGTATATTTCTTCCGAAACGTCGCGGTTGGTGTAGTCGGGCAACGGAAGCGTCGCCAGGCCGGCGACGATCGCGCAAATCGTGATGTAGATCGCGATCGCATATCCCGAGCCGGTCGCGGCGTAGAGCGCGGTCGCGATCAGCGGCGCCGGTCCGCCCGCAACCACCGAGGCCAGGTGAAAGCCGAGCGACGAGCCGCTATAGCGCAAGCGCGGCGGGAAGCATTCGGCGATCAGCGCCGCCTGCGGACCGTATTGCATGTCGTGCGGAACGAACGACAGGATGACCGCGATGAAGATCACCGCCGGGATCGCGGTGTTGAGCAGCGCGAAGTAGATGTAGCCGAAGATCCCCATCGTCACGACGCCGATCAGGTACATTTTCTTGCGCCCGATGCGGTCGGAGACGTGGCCGGCGAGCGGCGTGGTGATCGCGGAGATCGCCGTCGCCACCATCACCGCGGCGAGCAGAAGGTTGCGCGAGGCGTGCAGCGCCGTCGTGCCGTAGGTGAAGATGAAGGCGGCGAAAATATAGAACGGCCCCTGCTCGGCCATGCGGCAAAGCGCGGTGAGGACGATCATGCCGGGCTGCTGGCGCAGCACTTCGAGCACCGGGGTGCGCTCGACGCGCTGTTCCTCCACGATCTTGCGGAAGATCGGCGTCTCGAGGATGCCGAGACGAATATAAAGGCCGATTCCGACCATGATGATGCTGAGCCAGAACGGCACGCGCCAACCCCAGCTGAGGAACTGGTCGCCGGAAATCCAGCTGAACAGCAGCACCATCAGATTGGCGAGGAAGAGGCCCGCCGGGCCGCCCCATTGCGGCCACGACGTGATGAAGCCGCGATGCGAGTTGGTCTTGGCCCACTCCATCGCGATCAGGGTCGCGCCGCCCCATTCGCCGCCAATCCCCATCCCCTGGATGAAGCGCACGACGGTCAGGATTACCGCGCCCCAGATGCCGATCGAGGCGTAGCCGGGAACGAAGCCGACCGCGAATGTCGAGAGGCCGGTCAACAGGAGGGTGGTGATCAGCGTCACCTTGCGGCCGATGCGGTCACCGTAGTGCCCGAACAGCGCCGCACCAACCGGGCGCGAGACAAAACCGACGGCATAGATGCCGAAAGCCTGCAACGTGCCGACGAGTCGATCGGAAGATGGGAAATAGAGGCTTGCGAAGACCAGCGGCGCGACCTGCACGTAAAGCAGGAAATCGTAGGCCTCGATGATCGTGCCGACCGTGCCGGCGACGACGGCCCGGCGCAGTTGCGCGCTGTGTTCACTATCGGACAGGCGCTCAGAGGCGCCACTGGTTGTCGCCATCCCTGCTCTCCCTGTGTCGCGCTCTCTGGGGCGGCGGAGGCCGTCCTGGGCGCTTTTCGTGCGCGATGTTAGCAGCCGCAGGGCGGCGCGAACAGGTGCGAAGACCGGATCAGACCAGCATCCCCACCACGGCACCCGACATGCAGCCCGCCATCGTACCGGAAAGGATCGAGCGCAAGCCCAACTCGACGATTTCCTGCCGCCGTTCCGGGACCATCGCGCCCATCCCGCCGATCAGGATGCCGAGGCTGCCGAAATTGGCGAAGCCGCACAGCGCATAAATCATGATGAGCCGCGAGTGATCGTCGAGCTGGCCGGCCGGCAGCCTCGCCAGGTCGATATAGGCGACGAATTCGTTGAGCACGACCTTGGTCGCCATCAGCTGCGCCGCGGTCTCGGCCTGGTCGCTCGGAATGCCGATCAGCCACATGACGGGGCGCAGCGCGTAGGCGAACACGCGCTGCAGCGTGATCGCCTCGCCGCCCCATTGCGGCAGCAGACCCAGCAGCGAGTTCACCAGGGTGACCAGCGCGATGATCACCACCAGCATGGCGATGATGTTGAGCAGAAAGACGATGCCGTCTCGCGTCCCCTTGGCGACCGCGTCCATCGTGCTGACCGGCGGGTCGTCCAGCTTGAGCGCAACCGTCGTCGACGGATCGATCCGAAACGGCACCATCAGCGCCGCTATCGCCAGCGCCGCCGGGGTGCTGATCACCGCCGCGACCAGAATATGGCCGAGCGCATCCGGCAGCACCGGTCCGAGGATCGAGGCGTAAAGCACCATCACCGTGCCGGCGATCCCGGCCATGCCGCAACTCATCAGCGCGAAGATCTCGCCGCGTTCGAGGCCCATCAGATACGGGCGGATCAGAAGCGGCGCTTCGATGTGACCGACAAAGATGTGCACCGCCGCGCCCAGGCCGAGCGGGCCGCCGATCCCCACCGTGCGGC
>JASHUW010000040.1 GCA_030039815.1 Alphaproteobacteria bacterium | reverse complement strand
TGACGATGAAAAGCTAGTACAGCCGGTAAAACTTCAGCGCGGTGTTGTGGAACATCGCGTTCTTCTCGTCCTGCGAATAGGCTTCGGCGACGCGCTTGAACGCGTTCCACAGATTGGCATAGCTGCACATCCCCTTGTCGACCGGGAAGTCGCTTTCGAACATCGAGCGGTCGGGGCCGAACGCCTCGATGCAGGCGTCGAGCGTCGGCCGCCACGCCTTGGCGAGCTGTTCCGACGACGGCGCCGATTCCTGCTGCCCCATCTCGAAACCGGAGAGCGAGGGCATGCCGAGCCCGCCCAGCTTCATGTAGACATTGGGAAACTGGCCGAGCTTCTGGATCTGCGTGCGCCACTCGGCCCACACCTCGTCCTGCCTGCCGGCATAGGGGCCGACGCCGAGCGCGCCGCCGATATGATTGACGACGATCTTGGTCTCGGGGAAGGCGGCGGCGAGGCTGACAAGGTCGCCGAGCTGGGTGTGGAACACCCACGCCTCGAAGCTGAGGTTCAAGGGCGCCAGCGCCGCGAAGCCCTCGCGGAAGCTGCGGTCGAGATAAAGCCCCTCGCCCGAGCCGGAGGTGAACACGCGCAGGCTCGGGTCGCTGTGCCAGGTCGCGCCGTTGCGGATGCCGCGGAAGCGGCCGCCCGCGGCGACGATGTGCTGTTCGAGGATGCCCTTGGCGCGGCCGCCGACCGCGCGCAGATCGACATTGCCGATGATGCCGGCGCAATGCCGGGTCGGTCCGTATTTGCCGCTTTCGCTCATCGCCGCGACGCCGGCGACGAAAGTGGTCTCGCCGAGCGAGCGGGTCTCGGGCGGACCGTCGGCGCGGTACATCTCGCGGCATTCGAGAAACACCGTCGCGCGGATGTTATGGCCGCTCCACGTATCCTCGACCAGCTCGTGCAGCAGGTAGCGGTTGCCCGGCCGGTCCCAGAGATGATGGTGCGGGTCGATGATCGGGCGGTCGGGCTCCAGCGCCTTTTCCTGGGTGGCGGCGAGCCAGTCCTTGCGGATCGGAAGATGACGCTGCGGCGCGGCGCTCGACGACTGCATGGGGTCCTCCCGAGGGACGGAGATTTGGGCGAAGGTTTGCTCAAGTCTGCGACGGCGGCGCGGCGAACGCCAACGCTTTTCGGCATTGGTGATGCGCCATTGCAGCCTTTGGTTTAGTAGTGCGTACACAACAAGCGTGCTACGCTGTCACACAAATCGCCGGCGGAGGACGCGGTCGTGCTCCTGGTCCTAAAGATCATTGGCGGGGTCTTGATACCCTCTTTGGGGGCAATCATTTTCAATATGCTGCAATTGGTCGTCGATGCGAACGAGAGCGGCGACGTAATGCAGGTCGGCGCGTCCTCCTATGACGTCGCCATAGGCTGCACGCTGGCGCTGTTCGGGATAGGCGTAGGGGCGACCGATTCAAGCACGAGCCGCATGTTGGTCACGACCGCCGTGATCCTCTTGCTGGCGACTGTCGCCGTTGAGATCGTCGGCCCGATTTTCTTTGAGCTCCCGCGCCTGCGCGGGATCGTAACGATGGATGCGCTGTCGATGATGATCTTGGCGCTGGGTATATGGATAACGGATTGAGACGACAATGGCAGAAAGCATGAAGGCGCCCGTGCACGCCCAGCAGAACAAGAACCTGCTGCCGGTGGTGATCGCGGTCATCGTCGCGATGCCGCTCACGTTCTTCATTCAATACGTGTCATTCGGCGCGCTGAGGGAGGCGCTCCAACGACAGGTACCGCTCGGTCTGGACGAGATCGTGGCAATCATCGCGCCGGCGGGCGGCGCACTGCTGGCCGCCGTGATCGTATTCATTGCCGTGCAGTTCGTTAGGCGGCGCGCGCCGCACAACGCCGACCAAACCGAACAATACGTCTATCCGGCCGGGCAGCATTAAGCCTTCACCAGCACCCGCTCGCGGAAGCTGCGCATTTCGGCGGTGACGGCGCTTTCCTGCGGCCGCTCGAAATCGAAGTCGATCGCGGTGACGCCGATGTCCTCGAGCGCGTGGATGTCGCCGACGATGTCGGCCTCGCTGCCCGAGAACAGGCGGCGCTCGCCGTCGCCGGCGCGGGCGGGAATATCGTTGCCGTAGCGCTTGACGCGATAGGTCAGCGCCACCGCATCGGCGTCGCGCCCGGCCTGGGCCGTCAATTGCCGCAGCCGGGCGACGCCGGCCTGGTAGCGCGGCAGGCTGTCATAGGGCGCGGCATTATTGGTGCCGATCGGGTACCAGGCGTCGCCGAATCGCGCGGCGCGGCGCAAGCTGGGGCCGCTTTCGCCGCCGACCCAGATCGGCGGGTGCGGTTTCTGCGTCGGCTTCGGCTCGAGCAGCAGCCGGTCGTAATGGACGTATTTGCCGTCGATGACCGGCTTCTTTTCGGTCCACAGCGTCTTGAACGCGGCGACGTACTCATCGGTGACCGCGCCGCGCTCGGCAAAGGGCGTCGTGACCACCGCGTCGAATTCGGCCTTGAGCCACCCGGCGCCGATACCGACCGTAAGCCGCCCGCCGGACAGCACATCGATCGTCGCCAGCTGCTTCGCCGCCAGCACCGCCGGGCGGTGCGGCACGACGAGCACCGCCAGCACCAGGCGCAACCGCGTCGTCACCGCCGCGAGCCAGGCGGCGAGGGTCAGCATCTCGTGACGATGGGCGCTGTCGGTCGAATAGAACGCGCCGCTCTCAGAATAGGGATAGCCGGGCTCGGCCATGTCGGGCAGCGTCACGTGGTCGGTGACGGTCAGGTAGTCGTAGCCGAGCGCTTCGCCCTCGCGGGCGATCCGCGCCATGATCTCGGGCTGCGCCAAGGCGCCGCTATTGGGCAGGTT
>JASHUW010000452.1 GCA_030039815.1 Alphaproteobacteria bacterium | reverse complement strand
CGCTCAACCCCCACCGATCGCGGCATAGACGCCGCGCTCGAACGCGCCGTAAAGGGCGACCGTATCATGGTCGGCGAACGGCAGGATCTGGGTCATGATGACCCCGGCCACGCGCTTCACCGGATCGAGCCAGTAATAGGTGTTGAAGATGCCGGCCCAGGTGACGCTGCCGCGGCTGCGGCCGTTGGGGCCCGGTTCCGGGGTCAGCATGTAGCCGAGACCCCAGCGCACAAGCTGTCCGGGGAAGAAATCGACGTCGTTGGTGAGGGGCGGGTTGTTGGTCCTGAGCACGCCCGCCGGCAACTCGCCGATGTGGTTTTCGGCCATCGAGGCGACGGTTTCGGCCTTGAGGATGCGCCGGCCGCCGAGCGCTCCCTCATGCAGCAGCATCTTCAGAAAGGTCAGGTAGTCGCCTGCGGTGGAATACAAACCGCCGCCGCCGGCGAGGAATTCGCGTTCGATCGGCTGCTCGAAGGGTTGCGCTTCAAGCCTGCCGTCGGGGTGGCGCTGGTGCACGCTTGCCTCGCGCGCGCGCTGCTCGGCCGAGACCGTGAAGCCGGTATCCCTCATGCCGAGCGGACCGGTGATGTGCTCGGCGAAATAGGCGTCGAGCTTCTGCCCGCTGAGTTCCTCGACGAGGCGGCCAACCCAGTCGGTATTGATGCCGTATTCCCAGCGCTCGCCGGGGTCGAACATCAGCGGCATGCGCAGCGCGGCGAGCTTGCCGCTCGCCATTTGCGGCATGCCGAGCGCGGCGACGGCGCGCGATAGCTCGGGGTTCCACTGCTCGTAGCAGAAGCCGGCGGTGTGGGTCAGCAGATGGCGCAGGGTGATCGGCCGCTTCGCTGGGCGCAGCACCGGCTTGCCCGCGGCGTCAAACCCGGTAACTACCTGCGGCGCCGCGAGCGCGGGGTCGATCGCCGGCACCGGCCCGTCGAGCGCAAGCTTGCCTTGTTCCACGAGCTGCATCGCCGCGACCGAAGTTATCGCCTTGGTCATCGAGGCAATGCGAAACACGGTGTCGCGCGTCATCGCGCCGCCGGAGCCGAGCCGGCGAACCCCGAACGCGCCCTCGTAAACCGGGCCGTCGGCGGTCGTCGCCATCGCGACGACGCCCGGAATGGCGCCTGCATCGACCGCTTGTTGCAGCGAGCTGTCAATTTGCACTGTCATCGTCCCTCTCCGCCCATCGGGGGGAGAGGGTGCCCGAGGCAGAGCTGAGGGCGGGTGAGGTGGGAATGCACTGACGCCTCTGGAATCCCCCACCTCACCCCGGCCCTCTCCGCCCCCGGGGGCGGAGAGGGAGCGCGAATTTCATACAGCATTGGGGTTCACCGCCGGACGTTGCCGCTCTGCGCCGGGATGCCGGTCTGCTCGTAGCAGACGCGGGCGAGCGCGGCGACGCCTTCGCGGATTTCCTCCTTCGAGGTCAGCGCGAAGCAGAGCCGAAGTCGCGACTTCGAGTCGGCGCCGTCGACCGCCCATTCGGGGCCGGGGTTGAGCGCGATGCCGGCGGCAGCGGCGGGCTGCACCAGCTTCATGATGTCGACTTCCTCGGGCAGCTTCATCCACAGGAAGATGCCGCCTTTCGGCACCCACGGCTCGACCGCGGTGCCGAACTCGCGCTCCAGCGCCTCGACCATGGTGTCGAGCTTTCCCTTCAAGGTCTCCGACAGCTCGTCGACATGCTCGCCGAAATTCTGCGAGAAGTACTCGGCGACCACCATCTGTTCGAGGGCGCCGCAGCCGCTGTCGCTGCGGCTGGCGATCACCCGGCTCATGAAGTTCCAATCGGCGATGCAGTAGCCGAGGCGTAGCGCCGGTGACAGCGTCTTGGAGAACGAGCCGAGATGGATCACGTGGTCGCGGTCGAGCGAGTAGATCGCCGGTGGCGCCTTGGTGCCGCCCCAGATCAGGTCGGCGTAGCACTCGTCCTCGAAGATCGGCACGCCGTATTCGATCGCGACCTTGAGGAGCTGCTGGCGCCGCTCGAGCGGCATGATGCTGCCGGTCGGGTTCTGGATGGTCGGGATCGTGTAAATGTATTTCGGGGTGACGCCCTTGCTCTTCAAATCCTTGAGGATGTTGGCCAGCGCGTCGATCTTGATGCCGTCCTCGTCGAGCGGCGCGCCGACGATCTTTTGGCCCTCGCGCTTCAACTTGGTGATCGCGCCGCCATAGGAGAATTCCTCGAGGATCACCGTGTCGCCCGGCTCCAGCAGCACGGCGTTGATGAGGTCGATCCCCTGGCCCGAACCGGCGAGGATCAGGATGTCGTCGGTCGAGCAGTCGATGCCGCGCAGCTTGGCCTTGCTCTTGACGAACTGCCGCAAACCCAGATGGCCCTGGTTGCCCTGCGCCGCGGTGTACATCGCGAGGTTCGGGCCCTCCTTGCGCAGCGCGCTCGCGGTCGCCTCGATCAGCCCCTCGACCGGGATCAGGGTCGGGTCGTTGTGGCCGCCGATGAAATTGTATTTGGGGTAGCCGGCGAAGCGCACTGCGGGGGCGGGC
>JASHUW010000451.1 GCA_030039815.1 Alphaproteobacteria bacterium | reverse complement strand
ACCATTCGAAAACCGTCTACGGTAGGGTTCATTGGGAACAGCTCAGGTTCAACCTGCGCCAACCGGCATTCGACCAGGCCTTGAGAATCGTCGCGGACGGGCAAAACAACAGCCGGGGCCACTAAGGGACGGACGTTTCTGGAGGGCTGCCCGCCTGAGGCGGCGCACGCTACTCGGTGGCTTTGCGCGTTTTGCCGTTCTGCAGGAGCACCTCCCTGACTTTCTCGATGAGCGCGGCCGGGGTGAAGGGCTTCTGCAGGAAGGCGACCTCGCGGGTCAGGATACCGCTGTTGACCACGGCGCTATCGGTGTAGCCGGACATGTAGAGCACCTTCAGGTCCGGCCGGTCGCGGACCATCTGGTCGGCTAACTCGCGGCCGCTGACCTTGGGCATCACCACGTCGGTGATCAGCAGGTCGATCTTTTCCGCCGTCTCGCCCATCAATTCGAGCGCGGCCTCGCCGCTGCGCGCCTCGATGACGTTGTAGCCCTTGTTGCGCAGCGCGCGGGCGCCGAAGATGCGCACCGGGTCCTCGTCCTCGACCAGCATTACCGTGCCGGTGCCGGTGGTGTCCTGCACCGGCGGCGCCTCGGCCGGGTCGCTGCGCGCGGCGGCGGCGATGTCGCTCTGCTGGTAGCGCGGCAGGTAGATCTGGAACGTCGCACCCTTGCCCTTCTCGCTGTCGACAAAGATGAAGCCGCCGGTCTGCTTGACGATACCGTAGACGGTGGAGAGACCGAGCCCGGTACCGGAGCCAATCTCCTTGGTCGAGAAGAACGGCTCGAAGATGCGCTCCAAGTTTTCCTTCGGAATGCCGACGCCGGTGTCGGCGACCTCGATCACCACATAGTCGCCCGCCGCCAGCGTCTCGGCGCCGCGCCGGACCGATCCCGCCTGGGTGTGGTTGGAGGTGCGGATGGTCAGCGTGCCGCCGCCGGGCATCGCGTCGCGCGCGTTGACCGCGAGGTTGATGATGACCTGCTCGAGCTGGCCCTGATCGACCTTCACCAGACCCAAATCGCGGCCGTGGACGACCTTCAACTCGATGTTCTCGCCGATCAGCCGGCGCAAGAGATGCGACAGCTCGACCAGCACGTCGGTGATGTCGAGGATGCGCGGCTGCAGCGTCTGCTGGCGCGAGAAGGCCAGGAGCTGGCGCACAAGGTTGGCGGCGCGGTTGGCGTTCTGCTTGATCTGCATGATGTCGGCGAACGACGGATCGCCGGGCTTGAAGCGCATCAGCAACAGGTCGCAGAAGCCGATCATCGCGGTCAGCAGATTGTTGAAGTCGTGCGCGACACCGCCCGCCAGCTGGCCGACCGCCTGCATCTTCTGCGACTGGGCGAATTGCGCCTCGAGGCTCTTCTGCTCGCTGACATCGATGAAGTGCAGCATGAGGCCACCATCACCGCCCTCGACGCCGTCGAGCCGACCGAGGAAGAGAACGCAGGTCCTGTTCTGCGGGCCGCGGATGCGCAGCTCGACCGGGCCGGGCGGGACGGCACCTTCGGCGGCGGCCGCCAGTTTGACCGCAAGATCGCGACGATCGTCCTCGTGCACGAAGCCGATCAGCGGCTCACCGATCAGATCGCCCGGCGCCGCGCCGAACAGCTCGGCCAGCTGGCGGTTCGCCTCTTCAAGGCGGCCGAAGCGGTCGATCAGCGCGATGCCGATCGGAGCGTTGGCGAAAAAGCGCTGGAAGCGCTCGCGCGACAGCCGCAGCGCCGCCTCCCATTCGCGCTCCGGGGTCAGGTCGCGAACGATCGAATGCGTGCGCAACTCGTCGCCCGATCCGGCGACGCTCTGGCCGACCCAGGCGTGGATCACCCGCCCGTCGCGGCTCTTCAACACCACCTCGCCGCGCTGCGCGTCGCCAGCACGGCCGCCGAACGGGTCGGAGGGCAGCGCACCCGCGGCCGGCGGCGCGGCAAGGAACTCGCTGAGCCGCGCGTCGCCGCCGACAAGCTCGGCCGGGGTCGCGCCGAGCCAGTGCGCCAGAGTGGGATTGACAAATTGGAAGCGGCCGTCGGCATCGACCGAGTAGAAGCCGATCGGCGCCTCGGCGAGGAAATCGACGAGGCGGTTGCGCTCATCGCGAATCACCCGCTCCATCTCGTGGCGCGCGGTGATGTCCTGAATGTGCCAGAAGCTGTAGCCGGGCCGGCCGGGGATCGGGTTGACCGCGACGTTGAACCAGCCCGCCGCCGCGCCGCGCGCATCTTTCAGCGGCAGACGGGCGATCGCGCGCGCGCCGGCCATCGCCTGGCTGCGCAAGCGCTGGAAGTCGATGCCGGCCTCGAGATCGGCAACCGCCGCCGCCATGCGATCGAGCGGCGCGCCACCGTCGGGCGCGAAAAAGCTGACGAAGGCGGTATTCGCGTAGGCAATGCGACCGTCCGGGCCAACGATCATCTGCGCGTCGGGCGAGGCTTCGAGCGCCTGGCTCAGAATGTCGAGATGACGGTCGAGCCCGCCATGCACCCAATGCGCGGCGATCGCAGCGACCCCGATCACCGCCGCCAACGCAGCGATGCCCACCACGACGGCGACAACCCGCACGCCGGAAATCACCTCGGTGAGGTACAGGATGAGGATGCCGACGCCGATTGCGGCGAGAATCACCGCTGCCTGAGCCAGAACGCCAACCCAAGCCGGACGGCTGCGCCCGGCCCGCCATTGCGCCAAGCGACGGGACGCTGCGCTGTAAGCGACCATCTCCGTCACGATCCCACCGTTATCCATAAGAAGGATACCGCATTGTGCGGAGGCGTGCGCTAACGGAAGGTTAACGAAGATTTACCGCTGGCAATAATTCGCGGCGATTGGGTGCCGGTCGACCGACAGCGGGACGACGCGCCGCTAGTTCTGCGCCAGCCG
>JASHUW010000450.1 GCA_030039815.1 Alphaproteobacteria bacterium | reverse complement strand
CGCCGGGCGCGTCGCGTCGCCAGCGTTTGCTCGGGCGCGTTCATCCTCGCCGCGGCGGGGCTGCTCGACGGCCGCCGCGCGACGACGCACTGGGCGCGCGCCGGCGAATTCGCCCGTGCCTATCCGCGGGTCCGTGTCGAGCCCGACCGCATCTTCGTGCGCGACGGCGCGATATGGACCTCGGCCGGCATCACCGCGGGCATCGATCTCGCGCTGGCGCTTGCCGCCGATGATCTTGGCGAAGCCGCCGCCAAGCGCGCCGCGCAGCAGCTTGTGGTCTATCATCGCCGTCCCGGCGGTCAGTCGCAGTTTTCCGCGCTGCTCGAGGCGGACCGGCCGGGCAGCCGGTTTTCGCCGCTGCTCGCCTGGGCGCGCGAGCGGCTCGGCGAGCGCCTGTCGGTCGAACGCCTCGCCGAGCGCGCGGCGATGAGCCCGCGCCATTTCGCCCGCGCTTTTGTCGCCGAGACCGGCACGACGCCGGCCAAGGCGGTCGAACGGCTGCGGCTTGAAGCGTCGCGTGAGCGGATCGAAAGCGGCTCGGAGCCGATCGAGCTGGTCGCGGCCAACGCCGGCTTTGGCGACCCCGAGCGGATGCGGCGCGCCTTCATCCGCGCCTTCGGCCAGCCGCCTCAGGCGCTGCGCCGCGCGGCGAGGGTCGGCGCGGCTCCGCAATAACCCTCTCGGCCCCGAGGGGCGGAGAGCGACGAGATGAACTTAGTCCGTCGGCTGCGGCAGGAAGATTGTCGGAACCCAGGGCGGTGGCGCGCCCTCACATTTTTCCTGATGGCTCTGCTCTTCGTCGTCGCCGGCGCCGCGCGGCTTTTCGTTCGGATTATTGGCCGAGGATATTTCCTCGCGCTCGCGACGCAATTCTTCGAGGCGCTCGCGGATCACTTCAAAATCGTCTGCAGCGCGTGGCCGTTCCACCGTTCCTCCTTGAGCCTTCGCTCAACTCCGGCGGCGATGCGGCGCATTATGTAGGTTGTGTGACGCACAGCGCAAACTATTAGCGTAAATTGACCCGAGTTGGTGGTCGAACCGCGCCCCTTGCGTTATCGTCAAGGCAAGAACTGGTAAGGTAGAGGCGAAGTATGAGCGAACGCCGCACCCTCGCCGTGGACATCGGAGGCACTGGGATCAAGTTCGCCGCACTCGACGATTCCGGGCGAATCGTCGGTGAACCGGCGCGCGTGCCGACCCCGCCAAAGCCTGTCGCGCCGGAGCAGGTCGTCCACATCATCGAGGAGACTTCGGCAAAACTGGGCGAATTCGAGCGCGTCTCGGTCGGCTTTCCCGGCATGGTGCGCGGCGGCAAGGTGTTCACCGCGCCCAATCTCGGCACCGAATTGTGGGCCGATTTCGACCTGCAGGGTGAGCTGGCGAAGCGGCTTAAAAAGCCCGTCCGGGTGATGAACGACGCCGATGTCCAGGGCTACGGCGCGATCGAGGGCAAGGGCGTCGAGATGGTGCTGACGCTCGGTACCGGGGCGGGCACATCTTTGTTCGAGAACGGTCGTATTCTGCCGCATCTCGAGCTGGCGCATCACCCGCTGCACGGCAGCAAGACCTACGACCAGTATCTCGGCAACGCCGCGCTGGCGCTGAAGGGCAAGAAGAAATGGACGAAGCGCGTTGCGCGCACCATCGAGGTGCTGCGCACCGTGATCAATTTCGACCATCTCTACCTCGGCGGCGGCAACGCCAAGAAGCTGCAGATGGAGTTGCCGCCCGACATCACCATCGTGCCGAATATCGACGGGCTGACCGGCGGGATCAGGCTGTGGCACGACGCGGACGCGACAGCCCCATCACCGGCGGCGAAGGCGCCAGAGCCCGCGGCGAAACCCGCGCCCCGTCAGGCGCGGGCCCGGTCCCGCCCGGCCGCCAAGGTCACCGCGATGGCGCGTACGGTCACGCCTTCGCAGCCCAAGACGCCGGTCGGCTTCCGGGTGCCGCCCGGCGCCTGCGACTGCCATGTTCATGTCTTCGGCCGCGCGCCGCAGTATCCCTACGTGGCGCAGCGCGGCTACACGCCGCCGCCCGCCAGCGCCGACGATCTGCTGAAGCTGCAGAACGCGCTGTCGCTGTCGCGCGTCGTGATCGTCCAGCCGAGCGTCTACGGCACCGACAATTCCTGCACGCTCGACGGCATGCGCCAATTGGGGCCCGAGCGCGCGCGCGGTGTCGCGGTGATCGACGCCAAGACCACGGCGGCGCAATTGAAGGCGATGCACGAAGCCGGCATTCGCGGCGTGCGGGTCAATCTCGAAACCGGCGGGGTCAGCGATCCCGTGGTCTCGCGGCGCAACCTCAACGCCGCGATCCGCCGCGTTTCGCCGCTCGGCTGGCATGTCCAGGTCTATACCCGGCTGTCGGTGGTCGAGGCGGTGCATGACAACGTCATGAAATCCGACGTGCCGGTCGTCTTCGACCATTTCGGCGGGGCGCAGGCCGTGGGCGGCGTCGATCAGCCCGGCTTCGCCGCGCTCTTGGACCTGGTCCGTGCCGGCAAGGCCTACGTCAAGGTCTCGGGCCATTATCGCAGCTCAGTGAAGGCGCCGGCCTTTGACGATGTAGCGCCGCTCGCCCGGGCGCTGATCGCCGCCAACCCCGACCGCATCGTCTGGGGCACCGACTGGCCGCACCCGCACCACGCCGATCCCGGCAAGGAGCTCGAAGAATTCACCCCGTCCTTCGACATCGATGACGGTCTGGCGCTGGCGCAATTGCCGCGCTGGGCGCCGACCGCTGCGACGCGCCGCAAGATCCTCGTGGATAACCCCGCCCGGCTTTATGATTTTTAGCCGGAATTCCCTCTCCACCCATTGGGGGGAGGGGGCTCGGCGCGGCGCGCCGGGAGGGTGAGGTGGAAATGCTCGAACGTCGGCGGGATCCCCCGCCTCACCCCGGCCCTCTCCGCCCCCGGGGGTGGAGAGGGCGATGGCCTATCATCGTCTCCGCTATCCTTAGCAGCAGCCTTCTGTCCGCCTGCGCCACCGCGCCGCCGGCGCCGGCGATCCCGCGCGACATCCAGATCCCGCCCTACGCCAAGCAGCC
>JASHUW010000449.1 GCA_030039815.1 Alphaproteobacteria bacterium | reverse complement strand
CGCGGATCGCCGCGACCCTGGTCGAGACCTATCTCGGTCGCGATCCCGGGCGGCGGGTGCTGGCCGGGCGCATCGGCCGCGGCGTCGCCGAACAGATCAATGCCGCGCTGTGGTTCAGCGATCTGCGCGAGTTCACCCGCATCGCCGAGCGCGCCGAGCCGCACCGCATCATCCCGTTCCTCAACGATTACGCCGAGTTGGCGATCGCGGCGATCCACGACCATCAGGGCGACGTGCTGAAGCTGATGGGCGACGGCGTGCTCGCGGTCTTCACCGCCGAGGCGCCCGCCGTCGCCTGCCGCAGCGCGCTGGCGGCCGAGGCGACGCTGCGCGTGCAACTCGCCAGGCTCAACCAGCGGCGCGCTTTCGAGGGGCTGCCGACGACGGAAGTGTATCTCGGCCTGCATGTCGGCGAGGTGTTCTACGGCAATATCGGCAGCAAGGAGCGGCTCGATTTCACGGTCGTCGGACCGGCGGTCAACGAGGTCAGCCGCATCGCCGCGATGTGCCGCTCGGTCGACCGCGAACTCTTGGTCTCGGAGGCCTTCGCCGAGGCGATGACCGAGCCGGAACGGGCGGAGCTTGTCTCGGTCGGGCGCTACG
Organism: Alphaproteobacteria bacterium; assembly: GCA_030039815.1. Taxonomy (GTDB): domain Bacteria; phylum Pseudomonadota; class Alphaproteobacteria; order ATCC43930; family CGMCC-115725; genus DATARH01. Next base: position 3,619 of record JASHUW010000449.1, on the reverse strand, counting down.
CGCTGCGCGGCGTCGAACGCCCGCAGCACCTTTTCACGCGCGACCCGTTTGCGGCGTGACGAGGCCGGCGGATCAACTCGGCAGCTGGTCGCCGTCCGGCGGCACGGCGACCTCGAAGGCGTTGGTCACGCCGCACAGCACCGTGAAGTTGTGGGCGACGGTGATCAACTCGGTCATCCACTGCGCACCGTGCTTGTCGAGCAGCCGGTTGAAGATCGGGTAGTCGACGCGGTTGGTGCGCATCAGTTGGCGGGTCAGGTTGACGATGTCGCGCTCCTCGTCGGGGAGGCCCGAGGCGTCGCCCTTGGCGCGCAACAGGTCGATCGTCGCTTCGTCGACCCCGGCGCGGCGCGCGGCGCCGGCCTGCGCCGACCAGACATAGGCCGACTCGCGTTCGCGCACCGCGGCGAGGATCGCATGCGACAGGAGGCGCGGTTCGACGATGCAGTCGTTGCGGTTGAACTTGACCAGCGCCAGCATCTTGTCGGCGAGCTTGGGGCTGTTGAGGAACACGCTGAACGGGCCGCGGATGCGGCCGAACACGCCGAGCACGTCCTCGGCGACGGATTGGTACTCGGCTGGAACCTGGCTCTTGTCGTGGATCGGCGTCGCTCTCGGCATGGTTTCCTCCCTGTCTTTCAGATGCCCGGATAGGGCTTGCCCCAATCGTCGAGATAGACCACGTCGGAGAGCGTTCCGCGACCGACCGGGCCGAAATTGCCCATCGGCCAGCCGATCGGCAGGATCGCATAAGATTTGTAACCGGCCGGAATGCCCATCGCCTCGTCGCATTCCTTGCCGTAGCCGGTATGCCTTGTCGTCAGCGTCGTGCCGAGGCCGAGGGCGCGCGTCGCCAAGAGCATGTTCTGCACCGCCGGGTAGATTGACGAGCCCGCGGTGTAATTGGGGTTTTCGCCTTCGAGACAAGCAACGATCCACACCGGCGCTTCGTGATAATGGTCGGTGAGGTATTTGACCGCGTCGTGCTGGCGGGCGTAAGCGGCGGGATTGGAGCCCGGCGGCGGTGAGCTGCTGGCATAGCGGGGCCCCAGCACTTCGTCATAAAGCTTCTTGTAATAAGCCTGCACCGCCTTCTTCTTGGCGACCGCATCCTTGAGCACCAGGAATCGCCAGCGCTGGGTATTGCCGCCGCTCGCCGCCGCCTGGCCGGCGCGCAGGATCTGGAAGATCAGCTCGTCCGGCACCGGATCGGGCTTCAGCCGTCGCATCGCCCGCATCGAATGCATGACGTCGAAAACATCGCGGCTCAGCGGAACGTTATGCGGCATTTCCCTCTCCTGCTTGGCGCCAATGGCCTCAATCCCGACTGTAGGATAATTTCCCGGAACGCGACAAACCGAGATTTCCGATGCCCTACGCCCATCCCGAAGCGCTGGTCTCGACCGATTGGTTGGCGGCGCATCTCAGCGATCCGCATGTCCGGGTGCTCGACTCGTCATTCAAGCAACCGGGCGTCACGCCGACGGCGCGCGCCGATTACGACGCGGGCCACATTCCCGGCGCGGTGTTCTTCGACATCGACGATGTCGCCGCGCCGGGCACCAGCCTGCCGCATATGATCCCGTCGGCCGAGCGCTTTGCCGAAAAGATGGCCGAGCGAGGCATCGGCAATGACGACAAGGTGATCGTCTACGACGCGAACGGCCTGTCATCGGCCGGTCGCGCGTGGTGGCTGTTGCGGCTCTTCGGCCATCACAATGTTGCGCTGCTCGACGGCGGCCTGCCGAAATGGCGGGCCGAAGGCCGGCCGCTGGAGACTGCCGCGCCGGCCATCCCCAGGCGGCGGTTTTCCGCGCGCTTCGACCCGGCGCTGGTGCGCGGCAAGGTCGACATTATCGGCAATGTCCAGAGCAGGCGGGAGCTGGTGGTCGACGCGCGTAGCGCCGGGCGCTTCGATGGTTCGGCGGAAGAGACCTGGCCGGGGCGCCGCCGCGGCCATATCCCGGGTAGCCGCAACCTGCCGTTCGACCAGGTCACCGACCCGAAGACCCGGCAGCTGAAAGACGCGGGAGAGCTCGCTGCGTTGTTCACTGGCGCGGGCGTCGCGTTCGACAAGCCCGTGGTCGCGAGCTGCGGCTCCGGGGTCACCGCCTGCGCGTTGGCTTTTGCCGCCTATCTGATCGGCCACGATCGGGTCGCGATCTATGACGGGTCATGGTCGGAATGGGGCCTGCCCGACGGCCCACCGATCGAGACCGGGCCGGCCCGGTAAAAATGACGCGCATCGACGACACCGTCACTTATCTCGAAATGTTGGAGCGGCCGCCGCCCCGGCAGTTGCCCGTGCCGCTCGGCAAGCTGGCGCTGATGCGCGCCGAGGCGTGCACGGTGTCGTTCTACCGCTATCTCTACGAGACCGTCGGCATGCCCTGGCTGTGGTTCGAACGGCGGCAATGGAGCGACGCTGCGCTCGCCGCCGAGCTCGCGAAGCCGACGACGGAAATTTTCGTGCTATATGCCGGCGGCATACCCGCGGGGTACTTCGAACTGAACGCGGCGGAATCGCGCCAGACCGAGCTTTGCTATTTCGGGCTGATGCCGGAGTTCATCGGCCGCCGGCTCGGGCCGTTCCTACTCAATGCCGCGATTGAGCGGGCGTGGTCGCGCCCGATTGAGCGGTTCTGGGTGCATACTTGCACGTTTGACCACCCGCGGGCGCTACCGCTCTACCAGCGCTTCGGTTTTGTCGTTTATGCGCGGCGCCAGGTGTCATTCGATGATCCGCGCGAGGCCGGTATCCTGCCACGCTCACTGGAGCATCCCTTGTTGCCGCCCCTCAGGGAGGCATGACGGCGTCACCCGCGTCGCAGGTTGTTGGCGAGCGCCGCCGGGCTGCTAATGCGCGAGGATTTGGCTAAGGAAACCGCGGGTTCGCCCGTTTTGCGGGTTCGCAAAGAAATCGTTCGGCGGCGCGCGTTCGATGATCTCGCCCAGATCCATGAACACCATCGTATCGGCGACGGTGCGCGCGAAGCCCATCTCATGCGTCACGCAGACCATGGTCATGCCCTCCTCGGCGAGCCCGGTCATCACGTCGAGCACTTCCTTGATCATTTCGGGATCGAGCGCCGAGGTCGGCTCATCGAACAGCATGATCTCGGGTTTCATGCATAGCGAGCGGGCGATCGCGACGCGCTGCTGCTGCCCGCCGGAAAGCTGACCGGGATATTTGTCGGCCTGATCGGGGATGCGCACGCGTTCGAGATAGTAGCGCGCGGTGTCCTCGGCCTCCTTCCTTGGCTGCTTGCGGACCCAGATCGGCGCCAGGGTCAGGTTCTGCAGCACCGTCAGATGCGGAAACAGATTGAACTGCTGGAACACCATGCCGACCTCGCGGCGGATCGCTTCGATGTTCTTGAGGTCGGAGGTGAGCTCGATCCCGGCCACGACGATACGGCCCTTTTGATGCTCTTCAAGTCGATTGATGCAACGGATCATCGTTGATTTGCCCGATCCGGACGGGCCGCAGACGACAACCTTTTCGCCCTTGCGAACCTTGAGGTTGATGTCCTTGAGGACGTGGAAGCTGCCGTACCATTTGTGTACGGCTTCCAGCTCTATGATCGGCGTCGGCGCGGTAATGCCCATCGTCCATCGC
>JASHUW010000448.1 GCA_030039815.1 Alphaproteobacteria bacterium | reverse complement strand
GCCAGCACCCGCAACAACCGCGCCGACCAACCGCGATAAAGCGCGCCGAGTTCGCCGTCGAGCTGACGCAACGCTTGCCGGCGCTGGGCCTCGGTTTCTGCCGCGGTGAGGTCGGCAATCGCCTCGGCCTGTACGAGATCGAGCTTGTCGTTCAAGAAAGCGCGGCGGGTAAATTCGCCAGGCTCCGCGAGGCGGAGCCCCATTCCGCGCAGTACCTCGATCATCGCCGCAACGACCGCGCGGCTGCCGTGGACGTGAAGTTCGGCGACATCCTCGCCGGTAACGCTTCGCGGCGCGGGAAACCACAAGGCGATGCCATCATCGATCGCGGACCCGCTGCCGGGGTCACCAATCCGCGCACGCCGCGCCCGGCGCGGCGGCGGCAAGCCGCCGACTAGCGCGGCAAGCGTCGGCCCGGTAAGCGGGCCGCTCATTCGGACGATGGCGATCGCCGATCGCCCGGGCGCGGTCGCCGGGGCGAAGATCGTATCAGACGCGGGGATTGTGGCCGGAGGCGCGGTCAGTGCTTCGGCGGCAGTTGATCGGGCTGCAGCATCAAGCGCTGCACCCGCCCACCGTTCTTGAGATGCGTCTCAAGGATCTCGTCGATGTCGGCCTGCGACTTGAATGTGTACCAGACGCCCTCGGGGTAGATCACCATGTTGGGGCCGAACTCGCAGCGGTCGAGACAGCCGGCGGCGTTGAAGCGCACGTTCTGGATGCCCATCTGCCGCGCTTTCTCGCGTGCGTAGCCGCGCAGTTTGTCAAAGCCGCCGGCGGCCTCGGCGCGTGCCATGCAGCAGCCTCGCGGATGTCCTTCGGGCCGAACGTTGTTGCACATGAAAATATGGTGGTCATAGAAAAGCCGCGGATCGTCTGCCATTCGAATCTCCGGAATGCCCCTCGGGCGTTGGTCTCAGCGGTAAAAGGCGGAGGCGATCCGCCGAACTGCGTTTAGGATACGAGCGAAACCTTACGCCGTGAACCCTCGGCGCGGCAACGCTGCCGCGCGCGTCGGAAGCCCCTCCAGGAGCCAGCCCATGGACCGCAACCGCCTCGGCGAGGAAACCAGCCCCTATCTGCTGCAGCACAAGGACAATCCCGTGCATTGGCAGCCCTGGGGCGAGGCCGCCCTCGCGGCCGCCAAGGCCGAGAACAAGCCGATCCTGCTGTCGGTCGGCTATGCAGCATGCCATTGGTGTCATGTGATGGCACATGAAAGCTTCGAGAATCCCGCCATCGCCGCGTTGATGAACGCTCTCTATATCAATATCAAGGTCGATCGCGAGGAGCGGCCGGACCTCGATGCAATCTATCAGCACGCCCTGGCGCTGCTCGGCGAGCAGGGTGGCTGGCCGCTGACCATGTTCCTATCGCCTGATGGGGAGCCGTTTTGGGGCGGCACCTATTTTCCGCCCGAGCCGCGTTGGGGCCGGCCCGGGTTCGCGCAGGTTCTGCAAGGCGTAGCGCAGACCTATCGCAGCGAACCCGACAAAGTTGCGAAAAACGTGACCATCCTACGCGAAGCGCTCGCGAAGCTGGGCCAAGCGCAGCCCGGCGAGGGGATCGACCCCGCGCTCTATGATCGCATGGCGGAGCGTTTGCTGCGCGAGATCGATCCGCTCAATGGCGGTATCGGCACCGCGCCGAAATTTCCGCAATGCGGCATTTTCGAGCTGCTTTGGCGCGCCTGGCGGCGTACCCGGCAGGCGCCGTATCGAGACGCCGTGCTGCGCACGCTGACGACGATCTGCCAGGGCGGGATTTACGATCATCTTGGCGGCGGGTTCGCGCGTTATTCGGTCGATGCGCGCTGGTTGGTGCCGCATTTCGAGAAGATGCTTTACGACAACGCCGAGTTGATCGACCTGCTGACCACCGTGTGGCAGGGGGAGCGTGATCCGCTCTACGCGCAGCGCATCGCCGAGACAATCGGTTGGCTGGAGCGCGAAATGGTGACCGAGGGCGGCGGGTTCGCCTCAAGCCTCGACGCCGATAGCGAGCACGAGGAAGGCAAATTCTACGTCTGGTCCGCGGCGGAGATCGATGCGGCGTTGGGGGCCGATGCGGCGATCTTCAAGGAAATCTACGCCGTGACGCCGGAAGGCAATTGGGAAGGGCACAATATTCTCAACCGGCTGCATCATCCGGCACTGCTGGCCGACGAGACCGAGGCATTGCTTGCCCGTTGCCGAGCCCAGCTTTTTGCGCGGCGCGCCCCGCGCGTGCGGCCGGGGCTCGACGATAAGGTGCTCGCCGACTGGAACGGGCTGATGATTGCCGCGCTGGCCCAGGCGGCGACGGTCTTCGAACGCCCGGATTGGCTGGCGCTCGCCGCCCGCGCCTTTGCGTTCGTGCAGAGCGACATGGCGGCGCCGGATGGGCGGCTCTTCCATAGCTGGCGCGCCGGCCGGGCTCGCCATCCGGCGACGGTAGACGATTACGCCAATCTCTGCCGCGCGGCGCTGGCGTTGCACGAAGCGACGCAGGATCCGTCCTATCTTGCCGTGGCGCAAGGCTGGATCGGCGTGCTCGACCGGCATTATTGGGACACCGACGCCGGCGGCTACTTCTTCGCCGCGAATGACACGCCGGGCCTCATCGCGCGAGCCAAGACCGCCGCCGACGCAGCTGTGCCGGCCGGCAACGGTACCCTCGTTGGCGTGCTGACTCGGCTCGCGATCCTGACCGGCGAGCAGCGATATCGCGAGCGGGCCGAAACAATCATCCGCACCTTCGCGGGCGAAGTGGCGCGAAATTTCTTCCCGCTCGGGACTCTCATCAACAACGCGGAACTGGCGCAGGCGCCGGTGCAGATCGTGCTCGTCGGGAAAGCGGGCGATCCCGAGTTGGCGGCGCTCCGTCGCGCGGTCTACGCGGTATCCTTGCCGCGCCGGATCGTACAGAGCGTCGCGCCCGGCGAGGCACTGCCGGCGTCGCATCCCGCCCACGGCAAGACCCTCGTCGGTGGTAAGCCGACAGCCTATATCTGCGAGGGTCCCGTTTGTTCGTTGCCGATCGTAACGTCGCAGGAAGTGATCGACGCGCTCGCGAAACTGCGCTAACGTTCGCAAAACGTTCGCGCGAGGAATGCTGCGATGCACTCACTATCGATATCTAGTCCAATCGGCGATCTGCTGCTTGAAGAAGACGGCGAAGCGTTGGTCGCCGTGCATTGGGGCGAGGGCCCGGCCGGCAACGGCAGCGCGTTGCTGTCCGAGGCGGCGCGCCAGATCGACGCGTATTTTGGCGGCAAGCTCAAAGATTTCGACCTGCCGCTGCGCCCCGCCGGCAGCGATTTCGAGCTACGAGTTTGGGCGGCGATGCAGGACATTCCTTACGGCGAAACGCGAAGCTACGGCGATCTCGCCGGCGCGATGCGCTCAGCGCCCCGCGCCGTCGGACGCGCCTGCGGCCGCAACCCGATCCCGATCGTTATCCCCTGTCACAGGGTGCTGGGCAAAGGTTGGATGGGCGGCTATAGCGGGGCGGGCGGGCTTGTGACCAAGCAGGCACTGCTGGCGCTCGAAGGCGCTGGCGTGCCGGCGCTGTTGTGATGGCGCGCCGCCCGCGGCTAAAGGCTTTTCCGTCTTCGTGTTTCTTCGCTAAAACCCGTTCCATCGAATTGGGGAGGCGGAGATGGTGCAAGCGATCCGTTTTGAACAGACCGGCGGACCGGAAGTCTTAACCTGGCAGCAAGTCAGCGTCGACAAGCCGGGACCGGGCCAGGTGCGGCTTAAGCACAAGGCGGTCGGGCTCAACTACATCGACACCTATCAGCGCAGCGGGCTTTACAAGGTAGCGCTGCCCAGCGGACTCGGCGGCGAAGGCGCTGGCGTGGTCGAGGAAGTCGGGCCGGGCGTTTCCGACCTCAAGGCTGGCGATCGCGTCGCCTATGCCGGGGGTCCGCTCGGGGCCTATAGCGAAGAGCGCGTGATGCCGGCCGACAAGCTCGTGCCCGTTCCGGATGGCATCAGCGACCAGCACGCCGCGGCGATGATGCTCAAGGGGATGACCGCCTGGTATCTCATTCGCCGTACCCATGTCGTGAAGCCCGGCGAGACGATCCTCATTCACGCCGCGGCCGGCGGGGTCGGCCTCATCGCCTGCCAGTGGGCAAAGCATCTCGGCGCCACCGTGATCGGGACGGTCGGCAGCGAGGAGAAGGCCGCCCTCGCGAGGGCCCATGGCTGTGACTTTCCGATCCTCTACCGCACCGAGGATTTTGTCGCGCGGGTCAATGAGATCACTGGCGGCAAGAAGTTGCCGGTCGTCTACGATTCGGTCGGCAAGGACACGTTCTTCAAGTCGCTCGATTGCTTGGCGCCGCTCGGATTGATGGCGCTGTTCGGCCAGTCATCGGGCGCGGTGCCGCCGGTCGACCTCGGCATTCTTGCCGCGAAGGGATCGCTTTTTGTGACGCGGCCGACATTGGGCAATTACACGGCGACCCGCGAGGAGCTGCTAACCGCTGCCAATGATCTGTTCTCAGTGGTCAAGAGCGGCGCCGTGAAGATCATGGTCAACCAGACCTATCCGCTACGCGACGCGGCGCAGGCGCATCGCGATCTTGAGGCGCGCAAGACGACCGGGCAGACGGTGTTTACCGTGTAGCGGATAGCTGAGTTGCGGGAGGCCGCGGTGAAATGATGAGCTTTACGTATTCATCTGATCGAAGAACTCGGAATTCGTCTTCGATTCCTTGAGCTTATTGATCAAGAATTCGAGCCCGTCGACGGTACCCATCGGCATCAGCACCCGGCGCAGCACCCACATCTTCGACAAGGTGCCGCGTTCGACCAGCAGCTCCTCCTTGCGGGTACCGGACTTGGTGATGTCAAGCGCCGGGAAGGTGCGCTTGTCGGCGACCTTGCGGTCAAGCACGATTTCCGAATTACCGGTGCCCTTGAACTCTTCGAAGATCACTTCGTCCATGCGCGAGCCGGTATCGATCAGCGCGGTCGAGATGATCGTCAGCGAGCCGCCCTCCTCGATGTTGCGCGCGGCGCCGAAGAACCGCTTCGGTCGCTGCAGCGCATTGGCGTCGACACCGCCCGTCAGCACCTTGCCGGACGAAGGCACGACGGTGTTGTAGGCGCGCGCGAGGCGGGTGATCGAATCGAGGAGGATGACGACATCGCGCTTGTGCTCGACCAGGCGCTTCGCTTTCTCGATGACCATCTCGGCCACCTGCACGTGGCGCACGGCCGGTTCGTCGAAAGTCGAGCTGACGACCTCGCCGCGCACCGTGCGCGCCATGTCAGTGACTTCTTCAGGCCGCTCGTCGATCAGCAGGACGATCAGATAGATCTCGGGATGATTGGCGGCAAGCGCGTGGGCGATGTTCTGCATCAACACCGTCTTGCCCGCTCGCGGCGGCGAGACGATCAGCGCGCGCTGTCCCTTGCCGAGCGGCGTGATGAGATCGATGACCCGGGTCGTCAGGTCCTTCTTAGTGGGATCGTCGATTTCAAGCTGAATCTTTTCTTCTGGGTAAAGCGGCGTCAGATTGTCGAAATTTATCCGGTGCCGCAGCCGGTCCGGCTCCTCGAAATTGATCCGCTCGACCTTGACGAGCGCGAAATAGCGTTCGCCGTCGCGTGGGCTGCGAATCTGGCCTTCGACCGTGTCGCCGGTGCGCAGGCCAAAGCGGCGCACCTGGTTGGGGCTGACATAGATGTCGTCCGGCCCGGCGAGATAGTTCGCTTCGGGCGAGCGCAGGAAGCCGAAGCCGTCGCTCAAGACTTCGAGCACACCGTCGCCGGAGATCGGCACGTCGTTTTCAGCGAGCTGCTTCAGAATTGCGAACATCAGTTCCTGCTTGCGCAGGGACGAGGCGTTTTCGATCTGCAATTCTTCGGCAAAGGCAAGCAATTCAGCGGGCGTTTTCCGCTTGAGTTCGTCGAGGTTCATGGAGCTTTCGTCACGATGGGGCCCAAGGGCTATGTGGACAGGTCTGGCCTGTCTGCGGAAGCCCGGCGCGGGTGAATCCCTGCGGGCGGGAGTTGCTGGAGTATTACGGGAAAGTGTGAAGAAAAGCCGATGGTCGGCTCAATTCACCCTTACCCAATTGAGATATGCGAGTCAAACGCCTTTGCAAGGGCAAAGTGCCGCTGATGCTCGGTTTTTCTTCAAAACGGCTTCACCACCACAAGAATGACGATGGCGATCAACGCGAGCATCGGCAATTCATTAACGGCACGATAGAAGCGGGCGGTATGCGGCATCGCGTCTGCGGCGAATTGTTTGCGCCAGCGCGCAAGGCAGAAGTGAAAACCGAGCAGCGCGCCAACGAGGACCAGCTTGGCCCAAATCCACCCCTGCCGCCAGTCGACCACGCCTGGCGTCTCCGCCAGCAGGGCTCCGAGAACCACTACCGCTACCAGCGCCGGGTTCATGATGCCGCGCAGCAGCCGGCGCTCCATGATCTTGAACGTCTCGGCCTTATCGGACCCCGGCTGGGCGTCCGCGTGATAGACGAAAAGTCGCGGCAGATAGAGCAAACCGGCCATCCACGCGATGACACCGACGAGGTGCAGCGCCTTGATCCAAGGATACGCGGCGACGAGAAAATCGCTCACGCCGACGCCTCGACCAACTCCGCGAGCGCCGCGATAAAACGCGCATCGGCGCCGACCGTCGGCACGCGGTAGTACGCCGGTACCCCACACGCCTCCGCAAGTCGGCGATAGTCGCGATCAAGCTCCACCAGCGTTTCCGAATGCTCGGAAACAAACGAGATCGGCGCCACAACGACCGCGACGCGGTCTTTACCGGCGCGCCGAATCTCGTCGTCAGTCGCCGGACCGAGCCAGGCAAGCGGGCCAACCCGGCTTTGGTAGCACACCGTCCAGTCGAGATCGGGGCAGGCGAGCGCGGTGACCACGGCGCGGGCGGTCTCTTCGATCTGCTTTGGATAGGGATCGCCGGCCTCAACAATCCTCAGTGGCAGCCCGTGCGCGCTCAGCAGCAGCCTCGGCCGGCTCGATCTCGCCGCCTCTTCGAGAACCGACTCGATCGAGCCGGCAAGCGCGGCGATGAAACCCGGCGCGGTGGGATATGGCTGTACAATCCGCGTGGTGCAGCTCAGACCCTGGCGCGCCGCTTTGCGCTCCCAGGCGGCAATTGAAGATGCGGTTGTCGTCGTGGAAAACTGCGGATAGAGCGGCAGGCAGACAATCTCGTCCGGCTTCCAGGCTTTGACTGCCGCTACTGTTTCTCCCGTCATCGGATGCCAATAGCGCATTGCAATAAAGCAGCGATATTGGTCGCCTAGCACGTTTTCAAGCGCCTGCGCTTGTGCCTCAGTATTGGCCAGCAATGGCGATGCCCCGCCGAGATGATCATAGATATCGCGCGCCGCCTTGAGTCGCCGCCAGGCGATCAGCCGCGCCAGTATCCAGCGCAGCGGTTGCGGCAGGCCGATGATCGCCGGATCGCTGAACAGGTTGACCAGAAACGGTCGTACGGCTCGTGGCGCATCCGGCCCGCCGAGACTCATCAGCACAACCGCGACGCGGGCCATCCGCAATCAGCGAAGCGGCTCGGCCAACATGGCCGCCAGCTCAGCGACATGTTCCGGTGGCGTTTCAGGAAGGATGCCGTGTCCGAGGTTAAAGATATACGGCCCATGACCGAGAACGGCCCGCATCGCCTGCACCGTCTCGCGCATCGCGGCGCCGCCCGTCAGCAAGAGCACTGGATCGAGATTGCCCTGAACCGCGACGCGCGATTGCAGCCGATCGCGCGCAAACGCCGGCGGCGTCGCCGTATCGAGACTCACCGCGTCGACGCCAGTCTCGGTCGCGTAATATTGGTAAAACAGACCGGCGCCGCGCGGGAAGCCAATAACGGGAATTTGCGGAAACCGCGTTTTCAGGGCTTTCAACACACGCTTTGTCGGCCGAATCACCCAGCGCTCAAATCCCTCCGGCGACAGGACGCCTGCCCACGAGTCGAAGAGCTGTATCGCCTCGACCCCGCCCTCGATCTGCAGAGCCAGAAACTCGACCGTCGCCTCGGCAATGCGTTCG
>JASHUW010000447.1 GCA_030039815.1 Alphaproteobacteria bacterium | reverse complement strand
GTTTGAGAGGGTGATGTAGGCCACGATTGTCGGCTACCATCCGGCCGAAGCGGGACGGGAGAGTCTTCGTCGATCGGGGCCGAGCAAGGTCGTGTGCGAGACGGCGGGGGATTGATGGCGGCAGGGTTCGATATTGTCACGGGTGGGGGCGGCTTTATCGGCAGCCATCTGGTCGATCGGTTGCTGGCCGCGGGCCGCCGGGTCAAAGTGATCGACAATTTTAGCGTGGGCAATCCCCGCAATCTCGAGCAGCACCGAAGCGATCCCAACCTCGAGGTCATCGCCTGCGACATCGGCGAGGAGCCGATCGAGCCGTTGTTCGTCGGCGCAGAGCGCGTGTTTCATCTGGCGGCGCGGGCCGATATCGTCCCTTCGGTGCAGAACCCCGGCGTCTATTTCCGATCGAACGTCGACGGGACTTATGCCGTCGTCGAGGCGGCGCGGGCGGCCGGGATCAAGCGGCTCGTCTACGCCGCTTCCTCGTCGTGCTACGGCATTCCCGACGTTTATCCGACGCCGGAAACGGCGGCGATTCGCCCGGAATACCCCTATGCGCTCACCAAATATCTCGGCGAGCAGATCGTTTTGCACTGGGCGCGGGTCTATCGGCTGCCGGCTGTGTGCCTGCGGTTCTTCAACGTCTATGGGCCGCGGGCCCGGACGAGCGGCACCTATGGCGCGGTTTTTGGCGTGTTTCTTGCCCAGCTGCTGGCGGGGAAGCCGCTGACCATTGTAGGTGACGGAACGCAGACGCGCGATTTTACGTACGTCAGCGATGTTGTGACCGCGATCACGACGGCGGCGGAATCGGACACGATCGGCGAGTTTTACAACGTGGGGAGCGGCAATACCTACAGCGTCAACCGGCTGGTCGAATTGCTCGGGGCCAAGGAGACGGTGCACATCCCCAAGCGGCCCGGCGAGCCCGATTGCACCTTTGCCGACGTCACCAAAATTCGGCGTGAGCTTGGCTGGCAGGCTGAGATCGACCTGGAGCGCGGGGTGGGATACATGCTGGAGAACCTTCAGTATTGGAAAGACGCTCCTGTCTGGACGCCAGATCGGATCGCCGAGGCGACGGCGGACTGGTTTCGACTGCTGTCGCGGTAAGCGGTGAGAGGAAAAAGCGCGGATGCAAGAGCCTGGTAAGATCAAGACTCTCGACGAGATCGAGCGTATCGCCGACAGGCTGCGCGCGAAGGGGCGGTCGATCACCCTTTGTCACGGCGTTTTCGACCTGCTGCATGTCGGCCATTTGCGCCACCTGCGCGTCGCGCGCGGGTTCGGAGATACCCTGATCGTTTCGATCACGGCGGACGAGTTCGTTCAGAAGGGCCCAGGCCGTCCCGTTTTTCAGTCGCTGCTGCGGGCGGAGATGCTCGCCGCGCTCGAGCTCGTCGATTACGTCTGCGTGGTCTATGACCTGAGCGCTGAACCGATCCTCCACGCCGTCAAACCCAGCACCTATGCCAAGGGCGGCGATTACATTGACCCCGACCAGGACGTCACGGGCAAGATCGTGCGCGAGCGCGACATCGTCGAGCAATATGGCGGGAAGCTCGTTTTCACCGAAGACATTACGTTCAGCTCGTCGAACCTGCTGAACCGGTTCTTCAATGTCTTCGATCCCGAGGTTAAGGCCTACCTGCACGATCTGAAGGCCGCCGACGGCGCGGCGCAGGTGGCCGGGTTGATCGACAAGATCAAGGGCATGAACGTGCTGGTGGTTGGTGATGCGATCATCGACCGGTACAGCTATGTCACCGCGATGGGCAAATCGGCCAAGGAGCACATGATCGCGACCTTGCTGCAGAGCAGCGAGACGTTTGCGGGCGGCGTGTTCGCCACGGCTAACCATGTCGCCAGCTTCTGCAACAGGGTCGATGTCCTGACCGGCCTTGGCGGCCCCGAAGAAGAGAATTTCGAAGACCTCGTGCGCGCCAGCCTGCGCCCGAATATCGGGCTGATGCCGTTCTACCGGCATGGCGCGCCGACCACGCTCAAAACCCGCTTCGTCGAGCCGACCTATCTGCGGAAATTGTTCGAAGTTTACTCAATGGACGATTCGCCGCTGAAACCGGACGAGCAGGAGCAGGTCAATGGCCGCCTCAAAACCTGCATCCGCGACTACGACGTGGTGATCGTCAACGATTTCGGGCACGGTCTCATCGCTCGCTCGACGATCGACATCCTCACCGAAGAGGCGCGTTTCCTCGCCATAAACGCGCAGATAAATGCCGGGAACAATGGCTTCAACCTCATCACCAAATATTCGCGGGCGGATTATATCTGCCTCGATGTTCCCGAGGCGCGGATGGCGGTCCACGACAAGACCAGTTCGGTCGAGGCGGTTTGCGGGGAGCTGCTTCCGGCGCAAATCGATTGCCCGAACATCATCATCACGCATGGCAAGTCCGGGTGCTTCGCCTTTCACCGGGGCCGGAACGATGTGACCCATATTCCCGCGTTGACGCAGCAGGTGGTCGACACGGTCGGCGCCGGCGACGCCTTTCTCGCGGTGACCGCGCCGATGGTCGCTGTCGGTGGCGACATCGCCCTGGTTGGGTTCGTCGGCAACATCGCCGGCGCGGTGAAGGTCGGGATCGTTGGGCACCGCAACTTCGTTGAAAAAAGCGTGCTTCAGAAATACGCGGCGACCCTTTTGAAATAGGGTCCGGGGCGACGTCGTCGCGATCGTCCCGCCACAAGGCCCCGTTGATCGGACAAGGCAAAGGGAGAACGTATTTTATGCAGCGGAAGTGGCATGTGCTTGTTCCCGGCGGCGCCGGGTATGTCGGCGCGGTTCTGGTGCCGAAGCTCCTCGATGCCGGACACACGGTCACGGTGCTCGACCTCTACATGTATGGCGAGGACGTGCTGAAACCGGTCGAGACCCATCCGCAGCTCATCCAGATCAAGGGCGATCTGCGGCACCCGGCGGTAGTCGAGAAGGCGCTCGCCGGATGCGACGCCGTCATCCACCTCGCATGTATCTCGAACGACCCGTCTTTCGAGCTTAATCCGGCGCTCGGACGGTCGATCAATTACGATTGCTTCCGTCCGTTTGTTCAAGCCGCCAAGAAAGCCGGCGTGAAGCGCTTCGTCTACGCCTCGTCGTCGAGCGTCTACGGCATCAAGGAAGGCGTCGATGTCACCGAAGAGCTGCCGCTCGAGCCGCTGACCGATTATTCGAAATACAAGGCGCTCTGCGAAAAGGTGTTGACCGAGGAACGGGAGCCCGGCTTCACCACGCTGATCTTGCGTCCGGCGACGGTGTGCGGTTATTCACCGCGCCAGCGGCTCGACGTGATTGTCAACATTCTCTGCAATCACGCGGTCAACACCGGCAAGGTCAAGGTGTTCGGCGGCAACCAGCTGCGCCCCAACATCCATATCGAGGACATGACCGATCTTTATTGCGAGACGCTGCAGTTCGCGGACGAGCAGATCGACGGGAAGATCTACAATGCCGGCTTCGAGAACCACAGCGTGCTGGAACTCGCCGAGATGGTGAAACGGGTCGTCGGCCACAACACGGTCGAGCTGGAAATGGTGCCGACCAACGACAACCGGTCCTACCACGTCTCGTCGGAAAAAATCGCACGCGAGCTGGGCTGGCGGACCAAGCGCACGATCGAGGACGCGGTCG
>JASHUW010000446.1 GCA_030039815.1 Alphaproteobacteria bacterium | reverse complement strand
GCAATCGCCGCAGCCCTCGCAGACAAGATCGTTGATGACGACGCGTTTGGCGGGATCGGGGAAGCGGCCGCGCTTGCGGCGGCGGCGCTTCTCGGCAGCGCAGGTCTGGTCGTAGACGATGGCGGATACGCCCTTGAACTCGCGGATTTCGCGCTGCACGGCGTCGAGATCGTCGCGGTGGCGCACTGTGGCGTTCGCCGGGAAATCGGTGCCCGGCGCGTATTTCTCGGGCTCGTCGCTGACGACGACGATGGGCCCCACGCCTTCGGCGGCGAGCTGGCGCGCGACCATCGGCACGGTGAGGCCGCCATCGATCGGCTGGCCGCCGGTCATCGCCACCGCGTCGTTGAACAGCACCTTGTAGGTCATGTTGACCCGGGCGGCGACCGCGGCGCGGATCGCCAGGATGCCGGAATGCGTGTACGTGCCGTCACCGATATTGGCGAAGACATGCGGCGTCTCGACAAAGGGCGACTGGCCGATCCACGCCGCGCCTTCGCCGCCCATCTGGCTGAAGGTCGCGGTCGAGCGCTCCATGAATTGCGATAGGTAGTGGCAGCCGATGCCGGCGAGCGCGCGGCTGCCTTCGGGCACCTTGGTCGAGGTGTTGTGCGGGCAGCCCGAGCAGAAATACGGCGTGCGCAAGAACGGCACGACATTGCCCGAAAGCTGCTTTTCCTTCTCTTCGAGAAACGCCAGGCGTTCGGCGATACGCGGCGAGGAATGGAAGCGCGCGATGCGGCGGGCAATGACGCGGGCGATCTGCGCCGGCGATAATTCGCCGGGCGAGGGGAGTATCCACTCACCCGCCTCATCGTGCTTGCCGGTGATGCGCGGCCGGGCATTGGCCGGCCAGTTGTAGAGCTGCTCCTTGAGCTGCGTTTCGATGACGGCGCGCTTTTCCTCGACGACGAGGACTTCCTCTAGCCCCTCGGTAAAGCGGCGGGCGCCGTGCGGCTCGAGCGGCCAGGCCATCGCGACCTTGTAGACCCGCAGGCCGACCGCCTCGGCCTCGGCCTCGCCGATGCCAAGATCGTCCAATGCCTGACAGACATCGAGATAGGATTTACCGGTGGTGACGATGCCGAAACGCGGCTTCGTGCTGTCGAGGACGATGCGGTCGAGCTCATTGGCGCGGGCAAAGGCGCGCACCGCGTCGAGCTTCCAGCGGTGCAGCCGCATCTCCTGGTCGAGCGGCGTATCGGGCCAGCGGATCGACAGGCCGCCCGGCGGCACGACGAAATCATCGGGGATGACGATGCGCACGCGGTCGGGATGCAGATTGACCGAGGCCGAGGAATCCATCGTCTCGGCGACGGTTTTGAACCCAACCCAGCACCCCGAATAGCGCGACATCGCCCAGCCGTAGAGGCCGAGATCGAGAATGTCCTCGACCCCCGCCGGGTTGAGGATCGGGATCGAGGCGTCGATGAAGGCCAGCTCGGACTGGTGCGCCAGCGTCGAGGATTTGCAGGTGTGGTCGTCGCCGGCGATCGCCAGCACGCCGCCATAGGGCGCGGTGCCGGCCGAATTGCCGTGCTTCAAGGGATCGCCGCTGCGGTCGACCCCCGGCCCCTTGCCATACCAGATCGCAAAGACGCCATCGTACTTGGCGCCGGGGAAGAGACCGATCTGCTGCGAGCCCCATACCGAGGTCGCACCGATCTCCTCATTGATCGCCGGCTGGAACTTGATGTGGTTGTTGTCGAGGAAGCGCCGCGCGCCCCAGAGCGCCTGGTCGAACCCGCCCAGCGGCGAGCCGCGATAACCGGCGATGAAGCAGCCAGTGTTGAGCCCGCTGGCGACGTCCCGCTGACGCTGCATGATCGGCAGCCGCACCAGCGCCTGAGTCCCAGTCAAGTAAACACGGCCTTCTTCGAGCGCGTATTTGTCGTCGAGCGTGACCGCCGCGAGCGCCATTGCCGACTCCAATATTCGTCTAGACAAACCTAGCGCAGGTTCGATTCGGTTTGAACCATCCTCGTCTCCGGCGCCGTAAGGGCCGGCGGGCGCGGCAAAATCGCGCGGAAGCCACTGCATAACAGTCATCTTCGACGATCTATCACGTTGCAGTGCGCGGAAGGCGGGAGTAAGGCTCGGTCATCAGATTTTCTTGTTAAAGAGGGCTGCCCATGAGCGCGCCCGTTCTGGTTCGCGAGCCGGTCAAGCCGGAACTGGTTGCCGCTTTGAAGCAGCGCCTCGGCGATCGTCTCTCGACCTCGGCGGCGGTCTGCGACCAGCACGGCAAGGACGAATCCTACCACCCGCCGCATGCGCCGGACGCCGTGGCGTTTGTCCGGAGTACCGACGAGGTCGTCGAAATCGTCAAGCTCTGCGCGCAGTACAAGACGCCGATCATCCCGTTCGGCACCGGCACCTCGCTTGAAGGTCACGTCGCGGCCCTCAAGGGCGGCATCTGCATCGACCTGTCGCAGATGAACCGCATCCTGCGGGTTGGCGTCGAGGATCTCGACGTCACGGTGGAAGCCGGGGTCACGCGCAAGCAGCTCAACGAATATTTGCGCGATACCGGGCTGTTCTTTCCGGTCGATCCCGGCGCCGACGCGTCGCTGGGCGGCATGGCGGCGACCCGCGCTTCGGGGACGAACGCGGTGCGCTACGGGACGATGCGCGAGAATGTGCTGGCGCTGACCGTGGTGCTGCCCGACGGGCGGGTGATCCGCACCTCGCGGCGACCGCGCAAATCGGCCGCAGGCTACGACCTTACCCGGCTGTTTGTCGGCTCGGAAGGGACGCTCGGCGTCATCACCGAGGTCACGGTGCGGCTGTACGGCATCCCGGAGGCGATTTCGGCTGCGGTCTGCGCATTCCCGACGATAGCCGATGCGGTCAACACGGTGATCCTGACCATCCAAAGCGGTATCCCGGTGGCGCGCATCGAGCTCTTGGACGAGCCGCAGATGGAGGCGATCAACAAATATTCGAAGCTCGACCACAAGGTCGCGCCGACGCTCTTCTTCGAGTTTCACGGTACAACCGCCGGGGTCGCCGAGCAGGTCGAGCTGGTCAAGGACATCGCCGCCGAGCATGGTGGCGACGATTTTCGCTGGGCGACGAACCAGGAGGAGCGCTCCAAACTGTGGCAGGCGCGGCACGACGCCTATTACGCGGCGCTGG
>JASHUW010000445.1 GCA_030039815.1 Alphaproteobacteria bacterium | reverse complement strand
GATATCCAAACCGTGGTCGGTGCAAATGTCGATCTCAAAAAGGTGCGCCTCATCGTTGCCGGAGACATGAATGACTTGGGCAACGACAACGATCCGACGAAGTTTGCCTCCATATTCGGCGACTTTGGCAACATCACCATCAGCCAGCAGAAGAAGAAGCCTCCCGAGCCTACCTGCTGCGAAGACAACGGGTATCAAACTTTCTTCGACAGAATCGTCACCAATAGCGCGGTTCAACCGCAGGCCGAGGTCATATACCTCAAGGGGTACGATTATCCGCTGGACAAGACGACGGAATTCCCGAGCGGCAGACACAACGAAGAGCACAAGGCCATCTATGGGGAGGTGACCTTTCCCGCCGCGCAATAAATGCGAGAGCGGCCGCCGCGTCGGAGCCGATGAAGCCACCCTATATGGGATGATGCCCTTTATCGTCCTTCCGTCCCGCCCTGTCTGAGGACGCGCTGGGCGATCGACCAGCGGTGGACCTCGCTGGGGCCGTCGTAGATGCGGAACGGGCGCACCTCGCGGAAGAGGCGGGCGACGATCGTGTCGTCGGTGATGCCGAGCCCGCCGAGCACCTGCATCGAGCGGTCGACGATGCGCCAGATCGCCTCGGAGCAGATGACCTTGGCCATGCTCGACTCATGGCGCCCGCGCTCGCCCTGATCGAGCACCCAGGCGCAGTGCCAGATCGCCAGCCGGCTGGTGTGGATATCCATTTCGTTGTCGGCAAGCATGAAGCCGACCGCTTCGTGCTCACCGAGCGGCTTGCCGAAGGCGTGGCGGCGGCGGGCGTAATCGGTGGCGATGTCGTGGCAGCGCCGCGCGGCGCCGAGCCAGCGCATGCAATGCGTGAGGCGCGCCGGAGCGAGCCGCACCTGCGCGTAGCGGAAGCCCTGGCCGACCTGGCCGAGCACCGCGGTCTCCGGGACGCGCAATCCGTCGAGCCGGATCACCGCGTGGCCGCCGGCCATGAAGCCGTCGAGCGTGTCGAGCACGCGCTCGACGCGGATGCCGGGCGCGTCCATTGGCGCAAGGAACATGGTCGCGCCAGCCGGACCGAGATCGTCGCTGTCGTTCTTCGCCATGATGATCGCGAATTTGGCGCCGATCGCGCCGGTGATCAGCCATTTTTCGCCATCGATCACGAAATCGCCGCGATTGCCGCCGGTGTCGCGCCGCGCGGTGGTGAGCAGCATCGACGGATCGGCGCCGGCGCCGGGCGCCGGCTCGGTCATCATGAAGCACGAGCGGATATCGCCCGAGGCGAGCGGGCGGAGAAATTCCTCCTTTTGCGCCTCGGTCGCGACCTGTTCCAACAGGTGCATGTTGGCTTCGTCAGGGGCGAAGCAATGCAACGCAATCGGGCCCAAGGGGGAATAGCCGGCGGCCTCGAACACCACCGCCTTGCCGCGATGGTCGAGCCCAAGCCCACCCCACTCGCGCCCGACATGCGGCGATAGGAGCCCGGCGCGCTTGCCGAGCGCCACCAGTTCGCGACGAAACTCCTCCGAAGGGCCGTGATGGCCGAGCCGGGGATCGTTCTCGCGCGGGATCATCTCGTCGCGCACAAAGGTTTCGGTGCGCTCCTGCAATTCGCGCAACTCGTAAGGTATCGTGAAATCCATCAGCGAATTCCCAGCCTTTTGCGCTCGCGCATCGCGATGTAGAGGCCCGAGGCGATGATGATGAGCGCCCCGACCCAGGTCAACGCATCGGGGAAGTTGGCGAAGATCAGGTAGCCGAGCGTCGCGGTACCGATCAGCTCGACATAGCCCAACGGCGCGATCACCGAGGCGGGCGCGGCCTGAAAGGCCTTGATCACGAGGAAATGGCCGAGCCCGCCGAAACAGCCGAGCGCGAGCAGCATCGCCAGATCGGCGAGGCTCTTTGGCGTGACCCAAATGAACGGCAGGAGCAGCGTCGTGCCGAGCGAGCCCAAGAGCGCGGCGAAGATGATCCCCGTGGCCGGGCTGTCATGCGCCATCACCCAGCGCGTCGCGATCTGATAGAGCGCGTAGGCGAGCGCGGAGGCGAGCAGCAGCAGCACCGCCGGGTTGTGCAGCCCGCTGCCGGGCTTGATGATAAGGAGCGCGCCGACAAAGCCGACGCAGACCGCGCTCCACCGCCGCCAGCCGACCTGCTCGCGCAACAGCGGCACCGACAGCGCGGTCACGATCAGGGGCGAGGTGAAGCCGATCGCGGAGGCGGTGGCGAGCGGCACCTTGCCGATCGCCAACACGAAGACCGAATTGCTCGCCAGCATCAGCGCCGAGCGACCCAATTGCACCAAGGGCCGCCGGGTCGCGATCAGCCGCCGCCCGTATTGCGGCAGGAAGACGACGAGCATGACGATGAGATGGCCGGTGAACCGCGCCCAGACGATCTCGAATACCGGATAGCGCGCGGTGAGGAGCTTCATCATCGCGTTCATCAGCGGAAACATCGAGACACCGGCGCACATCAGGACGATGCCGCGCAAGGCATCGGGGGCGGCGGGAACGCTTTCGGATCGCAGCAGCGCTAGTTTCGTGGCCACCTTATGTCGTCGCCCCCGCGAAAGTGCGGGCCCAGGGGCGAGTGATAGAGCGGTTGCCCTGGGTTCCCGCTTTCGCGGGAACGACGAAGGAAAAGCTCATCGATGCGCTGATCAGAGAAAGCCGCGCATCTTCGCGGCGGTGGCGCTCGCCGCGGTTTGCAGAAAGCCGAGGTCGCTGCCCGGCAGCACCACGCGCACGCCCATGTCGATGTAGCGCTTCAGCAGCGCCTCGTCGGCGATGCCGCCGACCCCGGCATGCTTGCCTTGCCTCTTGCAAGCGTCGACCACCGCCTGATAGGCGGCGGCGATCCGCTCGTCCCCGAAACCGCCGGGAATGCCGAGTTCCATCGCCAGATCGTTGGTGCCGATCAGCAGCGAATCGATGCCCGGCACCGCGGCGATGGCGTCGGCATTCTTAATCGCGAGCGGCGTTTCGAGCATGACGATGACCATCGTCGCGGCATTGATTGCCGCGCAAGTCTCGCCGAGCGGATGCTTCTCGTAGCGCAGATGCGGCAGCCCGCCGGCCACCGAGCGGTGCCCGTGCGGCGGGTAATGCAGCGCGGCAGCGATGGCCTGGGCTTCCTCGGGCGTGTCGACATGCGGCATGACGATGCCGAGCGCGCCGCCGTCCAGCACCCGCGTCGCCATCCATAATTGCCGCGCCGGGACGCGGACGATCGGCGCGATGTCGACCCCGAGCGCGGCGACGGAAATCTGCACCGCCATGTCGAGGTCCATCGAATTGTGCTCGAGATCGAGAAACAGCCAATCATAGCCGCAAGCCTTCATCGCCGGCGCGATATCGACGGTGCGCGCCTGGCGCAGGATGACGCCGAGCGCCATTTCGCCGGCCGCCAGCCGGTCCTTTGCTGCGTTGTGCACGACTGCCGGCATGATGCCTCCCCTCGGGTCAATAAAGCTGAGGGCGCGAGTCTAGCCGGTTCGCGACCCGGCGGAAATGCGGCGCAACCGTGCGGAAATTGCTTTATGCGCCGGCGGGCAGCGAGGGTAGCATCGCGATTGAGAACGACTCGCGTGGTTCAACGATGCCGCCAACCCCGCCCCGGCCTTCGCAGGAGCCTCTTCCGGCCCAGCAGTCCTCTCGCCGCAGCCTCGGCGAATGCTGCCGCGAGCTGGGCCTCGACGCGCATGGCGAGCGCTGCCCGGCCTGCCCGCTCAAGGTGCTGTGCATGACCGAGACGCGCTGGCGCGTCCCGCGCACGCCGCGGCCGCAATACCTGATCTGAGGCGGCCAGGCAGTCCGCTGTCAGGCTAATTCGGGCACGAGCTCGGTGACGCTTTCGAGCTGACCAATCGTCTCGCGGCCGAAGGCGAGCGGGATGAATGCGCCGATCGCGACGACGACAAAGATCGTCCCGAAGAAGATCACTGCCGATCCGGTATGCGGCTCCATCAGGAATGGCGCCAGCCCGCCGGCGAACAGCCGCCCAAACGACTCGCCGAAAATATGGCCGCGGCCGCGCAGCTCAGTTGGAAACTGCTCCGACAGATAAACCCGGGTGGCGGTGAAGGCGGACAGCACGGTAAATCCGATGATGAGCCCGCCCGCGGTCATCGTCACGCCCGCAAAATCGCCCATCCGGTTCGCCAGCAGCATCAGTACGAGACCCGGCAACGAGCCGGAGAGCGCGTACGCGATCGTCCAGCGCCGGCCGATGATCTCCATCAGGAAGCCGGTGAAGCCCTTGCCGAAGAAGCTCGCCGCGTAGACGACCGAGGTCAGCCCGAGGCTGGCGCTGACCGCGAAGCCCTGGTCGTGCAGCGCCTTCGGCAACAGCACGGAAATCAGGAAATAGGCGGTGCCGGCGCAAACCCCGGAGAGGATGCCGACCGTCGTCCAGCGCAGCTGGCCCTTGGCGAAGAGCGCCCAGTAGGGCGGCAGTTGCTCGCGCGCACTGACGGAGGTGTCGCCGAGCTCGGCCAGGGTCAGCGGTGCAACGCGATCGCCGCAGCGCGCGATAATCCGGTTGACGATGGCGAGGGCCTCTTCGGGCCGGCCCTTGCGCAGATACCAGCGCGGGCTTTCCGGCAGGACGTACCAGATCAGCACCGGTACGACGGTGATCGCCAGCCCGCCGGGCAGCGCGAGATAGCGGAACGCATAGTCGTTACCGGCGAGCAAGCCGCCGATAAACGGCACCACCGTGAACGAGGCAGCGAGCGCCATCTCATAGATCGCGCCGTAGGTGCGCCGGTGCTGCGCCGGCATCAATTCGGCCGCGATCGGAAACGCCGCCGACACCGCGCCGCCGGCGCCGATACCGGTCAGGAGGCGCACGATAATCAGCTGATCCGCGGTCTGCACCAGAGGAACCAGCAGCGTGCAAAAGGTCGTGGCGATCACACCGATCAGCATGATCGTCTTGCGGCTCCAATGATCGGACACCGCGGAGGAAAAGAAGCCGCCGATGCACAGCATGAAGGTCGGGCCGACCGCGAGCCAGCGTATGTCGGTATCGCCGAGCTGCAATGGCGCCTTGGCCAAAACCAAGAGCGACCCGGTCATCACTAGGTCGTAGCCCTCGATAAACCCGACGAGGGCGAGCACGGCGATGATCAGGATGTGGTAGGCGCTGAATGGAATGCTATCGAGCTTTTCCCCGAGCACATAGCCGGCGGAATTGCCCGAGCGGCGAAATGCGCGCGCGTCTGGCATGGTGACCTCCCAGTTCAGTCGAACCGGAGGGCCATGCGGATGCACAGAACGGACGAGGCCGCCGGGTTTTCTTCAGACTAAAGCGGTATTTTCCGCACCGGGTTCTTCAATTGACGCCTCACCTGCTCTGGCAGCCGCAAGACTGGCCGCCGGACGACGTGTTGCTCCTGTTCACTGTCGGCGGTTCGCCCGCCATTCGGATTTCCGATACTGAAATCCGAAGACATCGTAGCCGAGCCGCGCAGGGCTGTCACGAGCGACGCGGAGTTGGCCGCCGGCGCAGCTCAGCCATGATCTGCATCAAAATTCGTTGCGGGCCGGCTCCATGATGCGGAACATCGCGCGACAAGAGGCCGGGAAATTCGCGAAGCATGGCGTCGTTATCCGTTCTCGGCCTGGTGCTCTACGCGCTGGTGATGACCGGCGCGTTCGCGGTGCGCAGCGCCGCCGGGTTTGGTGCGATGCTGATCGCGATACCGATGCTTGCCTTCATCATGCCGCTGACCACCGCGGTGGCGGCGACGACGGTGCTGACGGCAGTGACGTCGGTTCACCATGTCGGCCGCAATTGGCACCACGTGGCCTGGCCGCAGTTCTTGAAGATCTCGCTTTTCACGATCATCGGCCTGGGACTGGGGTTCTACTTCCTGCACGTCCTCGACGAAGAGGCGCTCAAGCATTGCCTCGGCGCCTTTCTGATCCTCTACGCGATCTACGCGCTGTGGACAGCGAAAGCGCCACCGATATTTCCCGCGCAATGGCACGGCGGGCTCGCCGCCTTCACCGGCATCCTCGGCGGCTTTTTCGGCGCCCTGTTCGGCGGCGGGATCGGGCC
>JASHUW010000444.1 GCA_030039815.1 Alphaproteobacteria bacterium | reverse complement strand
GGCCGCGGGTCCTGGCCGATCAGCCGTGCGCCGAGCTTCTGGATCACCGCCGTGAGGCCCTGCGCGCCATAGCCCTCCATGTACTCCGACCAGCCGACGATGCCCTCGTCGGTTGTCACCTTCAGGAATGAGTTGACCCGCCAGCCGGCGTCGCAATGCAGCGTCTCGAGCTTGGTGATCTTCATGGCGCCCTCCCGGATCGCGTCATCATGCGCCCGCTTGCGGCATAGGCTCAACCGCGATGCAGGAAAGCTTGACGAGACCAGGTGAATAGCTAGATTGACCGGTCAAATTGACCAATCAAAGCGTGTCCGGATGAACTCGCGCGGCCACGGCTTCGGTGAAGCGTCCGCCCCTTTTCGCCGCGGCAACGTTACCGAGGTCCAAGCCTCGATCGCCAAGGCCCATTTCTCGCAGCTCCTCGACGAGGTCGAGCGCGGCCGGACGATCGTCATCCTGCGCCACGGCAAACCCATCGCCCGGCTGGTGCCGGACGAAGAGGAACGGCGGCGAAGGCACCGGCAGGCGCTGGATAATCTCGACAAGCTCGGCGAGCAAATTCGCGCCCGGAACGGCGGCCTGACCGTCGAGGAAATTATTTCCTCGATTCACGAAGGGCATAAATATTAGTGGCCTTTGTGGTCGATGCATCGGTGATGCTGGCGCGACCGCTAGGCCAGCCGAATGCGATTGCCGCCCTCGTGAGAGCGCGACTGGACGACGAAGTTGGGCTTGTGCCGGCCTTGTGGTGGTTCGAAGTTCGAAATGCGCTGATCATCAACGAGCGCCGGCGCGCAATTTCCGAGGCCGAAACCGCGCGTGCGGTGCAGGAGTGGGCGCAGCTCGATATCGCCATCGACAATTCGCCTGACGAAATCGCGATTATGAGACTAGCGCGCAAACACCGGCTGACGGTTTACGACGCCACCTATCTCGAATTGGCGCTGCGCGAACGTCTGCCGCTGGCGACACTCGACGCGACCTTGGCCGAGGCGGCGCGGCAAGAAGGGATCGCGGTCGTCGGCGACGCGGTCTAAAATCCCGCGGTTGCGGTTGACATCGCCTGGGGTGGGGCTTATCTCCGCGCGGTTCCCCGTGTACTGGAATGCCCAGGTGGCGGAATTGGTAGACGCGCAGGTTTCAGGTACCTGTGGCAGCAATGTCGTGGAAGTTCGAGTCTTCTCCTGGGCACCAGCGGGGCGGCCCTCATGAGCCATAAACTGCATCGCGGCGACCTGCCCGAGGGGATCGATTTCGGCGCGTCGGTGGCCGTCGATACCGAGGCGATGGGCCTCAATCCGCACCGCGATCGCCTGTGCCTGGTGCAGCTGTCGGCCGGCGACGGCAACGCGCACCTGGTGCAGCTCGCGCCCGGCGCCTACGAGGCGCCGCGACTCAAGGCCTTGATGGCGGACCCCGCGGTCACAAAGATCTTTCACTTCGCCCGCTTCGACCTGGCGATGATCTATCATTACCTCGGGGTCATGGCCGGCCCGATCTACTGCACCAAGATCGCCTCACGGCTCGCGCGCACCTTCACCGACAAGCACGGGCTTCGCGATCTGTGCAAGGACCTGCTCAATGTCGACCTGTCGAAGCAGCAGCAGAGCTCGGACTGGGGCGCGGCGGCGCTGACCGACCAGCAGCTGCAATACGCCGCGACCGACGTGCTGCACCTGCACGCGCTGCGCGCCAAGCTCGACGCGATGCTGGCGCGCGAGGGCCGCGCCGACCTCGCCCGTGCCGCCTTCGATTTTCTGCCGGCGCGCGTGCTGCTTGACCTGGAAGGATGGGCGGAGCAAGACATCTTCGCACATTGACCCAGGCCATTTGGACCCAGGTCAGGGACGGGACGCCTCGCGCGCCCGCGCCGCATGCCGTATAAGGCCCAAGCGCCGGTTCTGGGGGGCGCGATTGGAACCACGCGGGACGGCTCTTTAATGGACGATGCTGTGGCAGGCCTCTCGCCCGTGGCGCGCGACAAGCGGCCGGAAGCACTGGCCCGCGATCTTGCGGTGGGACGACGGGTGATCCGCGCCGAGATCGAGGGCCTCAAGCAGTTGGCCGACGCGCTCGACGGCGCGTTCGGCGCCGCGCTCAACCTCTGCGCTGCCGCGTCGGGCCGGGTCATCGTCACCGGGATGGGCAAGAGCGGCCACATCGCCCGCAAGATCGCCGCGACCCTCGCCTCGACCGGAACACCTGCGCAATTCGTCCATCCGGCCGAGGCCAGCCACGGCGACCTCGGCATGATCGGTTCCGGCGATATCGTGATCGCCTTGTCCAATTCGGGGAACAGCGCCGAATTGAACGACGTGATCGCCTATTCGCGGCGCTTCAAGATTCCGCTCGTCGCGATCACTGGCGATCGCCGGTCGACGCTCGCCGAGGCGGCCGACGTCGTGATGCCGCTGCCGAGCGCCGTCGAAGCCTGCTCGATCGGCCTGACGCCGACGACCTCGACGACGATGATGCTGGCGCTCGGCGATGCGCTCGCCATGGCGCTGCTCGAACGCAAGGGCTTCTCGACCGAGGATTTCCAACTGTTTCATCCCGGTGGCTCGATTGGACGCCGGCTGTTGCGCGTCGGCGACATCATGCACACCGGTGACGCCATCCCGCTCGCCGCGCCCGAAAGTGCGATGTCCGAGGCAATTCTGGTGATGACGGCGAAAAGCTTCGGCTGCATCGGCGTGTGCGGCGCCGGCGGCCGGCTCATCGGCGTCATCACCGACGGCGATCTGCGCCGGCACATGGACGACCGGCTGGTATCGCGCACCGTGGCGGAGGTGATGCATCCCGAGCCGAAGACGATCGGCGCGGCCGGGCTCGCCGCCGAGGCGCTTGGGGTGATGAATCGATTCTCCATCACCTCGCTGTTCGTCGTCGACGAGGCCGGGCGCCCGGTCGGCTTTCTGCACATGCACGACTGCCTGCGCGTTGGAGTCGTATGATTGGACGCCATGGACCCCGTGCGATCAGCGCCGCAAACCGCTATCCGAGGCGCGGCCACATCGCTGGATTGCTGTCGGACTGGCTGGCGCGGCTGCCGGGCAACCCCTACAGCCGCCGCGTCGCGCTGCTCAAGGTGGCGCTGCCGGCGATCGGCGGTTCGCTTCTGCTGCTCGTCGTGGTCTGGCCGCGGGTTGCGCCTCTGTTCGACCGGTTCCGTTTCGCGGCGATCGACCTGCGCGAGGCGCGCGAGCTGCGAATGATCAATCCGCGTTACGTCGGCACCGATCGCGACGGCCATCCCTTCGTCGTGACCGCCGCGGTCGGCCGGCAAGTACCGCAGCGCGACGATGTGATGTCGCTCGATGCCCCGGTTGCCGATCTGCGGAGCCATAGCGGCGCAAAGATCGTCGTCACCGCCGATAATGGCGTCTATCAGACTCAGACCCAGTTTCTCGATGTCTTCGGCAATGTGACCGTGCACCACGAGAACGGCTCGACCTTCGTCACCAACTCGGCCCGGCTCGATGCCGCCAACGACGCGGCCGAAGGGCACGACCCGGTTGAAGGTCATGGACCGCAGGGCGATATCACGGCTCAGGGGTTTCAGGTCATCGACAAGGGGGACATCGTCATTTTCACCGGTCGCTCCAACCTGACGCTCAACGGCACCAAGCCGTCGGCGCCGACGGCCGGCGCGACGGCGAATCCCGCCGCCGCGGTGGGCGTGCCCGCGCCGGTCGCGCAGGCCGCGGCACAGATCGAGGCGAAAGTGGAGCCGAAGGAGGAGCATCATCCCGCCAAGGGCAAACCGGCGCCGCATCACGCCGCCAGGACGCCCGCCCATCCCCGGCCGGCGGCGAAGAAGCCGGGTTGACCATGCGGGTCTTTCGGTTCGCGGCGCTGTTGTTGGTGGCTGGGCTGGTCCTGTTGCCGGCCGGTTTGGCGCGCGCGCAGCTCGGCGCGACCGATAACGGCACGCCGATCAATATCCAGGCCGATAACGGCATCGAGTGGCAGCAGGACCAGCAGCTTTACATAGCGCGCGGCAACGCTGTCGCGACGCGCGGCCCGGCCA
>JASHUW010000443.1 GCA_030039815.1 Alphaproteobacteria bacterium | reverse complement strand
GCGGGGCTGTACGGTGAAGCTGCGGGCCTCCTCGTCGATCGGATCGACCAGCGCGAACTGGGAGAGCGGCGGCGCGCCAAAGCCGCGCCAGGTCTGCTCGTAATGCTGCAGACCGCGAAACGACGGCTCGGGGTCGCGGCCGACCCGCCGGCCGATCTCGTTGAGCAGACGGTCGAGCACCGCGCTGCGCGGGCTGCCGTCCCAGTTCGACAGGTCGATCGTGTCGGCGCGGCCAAAGCCGAGCGGCAGCTCGACCGCTTCCAGCCAGACCGGGGTCAGCGTGCCGAGCCGCTCGGCGAGGTGCGCCTCCTCCAACACCCAGCGGCTGTCGTGCGACAGGCTGCACCACAGCACCACGACCGCCTTCGCGGCGCGCAGCTCGCGCTCGATCTGCGGGCCGAAATCGGAGCCCGACAAGAGCCCGTAATCGAACCAGACGCTGTAGCCGTTGAGCTCGAGGATGCGCGACAGGTGCTGCGCGGCATTTCTCCGCTCGGTCTTGTAGCTGATGAAGACGTCAGCCACCTATGTTCCCCAAAAGGTTCACTTGGAGCGGCGTATCGCGCGGTTATAGAAGCACGCTCAGGTACGCATCAACCGAGATGATGGTTGCCGCCGGGGGAGCGCCGGCGCGGTTTGGCGCGGCGGGTGCAAGCCGCCGACGGCTGGCGTTTCAACAGGGCAGGAAGCGAGAGGTCGAGGTGGCGGGCGGGAGCAAGACGGGGCGCATCGAGGCGACGCTGATCCCCGGCGACGGGATCGGGCCGGAGATCGTCGAGGCGATGAACATCGTGCTCGACGCGCTCGGCTCGCCGTTTCTTTGGGATGTGCAGCAGGGCGGGCTGGCGGCGATCGAGACGACCGGCGACCCGCTGCCGCAGGCGACGCTCGACAGCATCCGCCGCACCCGGCTGGCGCTCAAAGGGCCGCTGACGACACCGGTGGGCGGCGGGTTCCGCTCGGTCAATGTGCGGCTGCGCGAGACCTTCCACCTCTACGCCAACATCCGCCCGGTGCGCACGATCGTGCCCGGCGGACGCTACGACGATATCGACCTGGTGCTGATCCGCGAGAACCTCGAAGGGCTTTATGTCGGCTTCGAGCATTACGTGCCGATCGGCGACGACCCGCACGGGGTGGCGATCGCCTCGGCGGTCAACACCAAGGCCGGGGCGCGCCGCATCCTCAAATTCGCCTTCGACTACGCGCTGCAGAACGGCCGCAAGAAGGTGACGGTCGTGCACAAGGCGAACGTGCTGAAGGCGGTGACCGGGATTTTCCTCGAGGTCGGCCGCGAGGTCGCCAAGGACTACGAGGGCCGCGTCGCGATGGACGACCGCATCGTCGATGCCTGCGCGATGCAGCTGGTGCTCAACCCGTGGCAGTTCGACGTGCTCGTCACCACCAATTTGTTCGGCGACATCCTCTCCGACCTGATGGCCGGCCTCATCGGCGGGCTCGGCCTCGCGCCGGGCGCCAATATCGGCGAGAGCGCGGCGATCTTCGAGGCGGTGCACGGCTCGGCGCCGGACATCGCCGGCAAGGGCGTCGCCAACCCCATCGCGCTGCTATTGGCGGCCGGGCTGATGCTCGACCATGTCGGGCGGCAGGATCTGGCGGCGCGGCTGCGCGGCGCGATCGACCGCACCGTCAACGTGGACAAGATTCGCACCGGCGATCTCGGCGGCACCGCCTCGACCCACGCCTTCGCCGCGGCGGTCGCGAAGCGGGTTTAGGGGCGGGGGAGAACGGGCCGCAGTGCGCCGAGAGCCGCCTCTAGTCCGGGGAGCCCCACAAGTTCGCAGGCTGACCATGCCATTGCGCTCCGCAATCACGTGGGATCGAAGACCGGAGGCGTTGCCGAGGGTTGTCGCAAGGCGAGGGAGATTTAGTAAGATCGCAACCTATAATTTGGTGGGGACACGTTACACTAGACTTAGAAGACCGAAACGGCGGCTGGCAACATGAACAAAAGTTGGGCCGGACGATTGATCGCCGGCGATCAGGGCACATACGAAGTTGGAAATATCGTCAGGCGATTGCGGCAAGGGCTCGATACCGCGAACCAGCTCCGGTGCGATGTGTTTCGGCCCGAAGCTACCTTACGAAGTTTGGGCGCTGCGATATTGGTCGGCCTCGCAATGGCAGCAACCCACGAGTTGCATCAATTCAATCCCGATGGCCGATCCCTACAGGTTTTTTTGCTAGCGGTTTTGGCAAGCGGTCTGCTGCTTGGTGCCATACCTGCTCTACTGTCAGCCGTGTTGTCTATTGTAGTCGTCGAATATTTCTGGATGACACCGACCTATAGCTTCGGCGTTTCTTTAAAAGACATGCCCGCCTTTGTTGCCTTTGTTGGTAATATCGTCATTATTTTATTCCTTTTGACTGCATTTCGAAGAAGCTACGCGGCGATCCAAATAATCAAACATGGGCTTTTCGAAACGCGGACGCGGCTTCAACAGCTGGAACGATACGAGGCGATTCGCCCCGCGGACGTGAGCGCTGCCGGCGATGAAATCGTTCAGCTTCGACAGCAGATCGCCGAATTGGTCGCGTATTGCGACCGTCTCCCCATCGGTCAGGTTGCCGATCAGCAGTCACGGGTGGAGCGGCTTGAGCGGCACGACGAGGTCCGCACCGCGGACATCAGCG
>JASHUW010000442.1 GCA_030039815.1 Alphaproteobacteria bacterium | reverse complement strand
CGCCAAGCGCGCCGATTCGAGTCGGGTGTTCCCATTGGCGATCATCCCCAACACCGACCCGAAGGCGGCGGCTGCCGAGGTGCGGCGCTGCGCCAAGATGGGCCTGAAGGGCGGCGACCTCGCGTTCAAGCGCATGACCCCGCCGCTCTACCATCCCGATTGGTTCGCGCTGTGGGAGGCCTCGGCCGAGTGCAAGTTCCCGATCTCGTTCCACTCGACCGGGTTCAAGGCGGTGCGCGCGCCCGACACGCCGGAGATGGAAAAAGAGGTCTTCACCCAGTGGCGGCTGGTGCGCTCGACCCTGTTCCAGCTCGACACGATGGAAGTGCTGGCCTCGATCCTCGCCTCCGGCGCGTGCGAGAAATACCCGGACTTCAACTTCGTGCTCGGCGAATCGGGCGTCACATGGCTGCCCTACGTGTTCGACCGCTGCGACACCGAGTATCACGACCGGGCACGCAGCCTCGGCTTCAAGATGAAGCCGAGCGACTATTTCCGCCGCCAGGGTTTTGTGACCTATCAGCAGGACAAGTACCTCGAACCGATCGTCCCGCTGATCGGCGAGGACAACATCATTTGGGGCGCCGACTATCCGCATCCGGATTGCATCTGGCCGAACTCGCGCGCGACCCTGGAACAGAACCTCGCCGGGTTCTCAGCCGCGACGCAGAAGAAGATCGTCCATGACAACGTGGTGCGGCTCTACGGGCTGAACTAAACGGTTCTCGGCGGTTCGTGGCCGCGCCCTACGCCAACACGCTGAACCCGGACGGGACACCCGCACCCTATGGCCGAGCGTTCTATCGAGCGCTCGGCGAAACTTCCGAGAAGTCGGCGCGGCGCATCGTGCCGCTGCTGTTGGAGCTGGTCTTGGTCGCCAGCGTCGTCGATATCGGCTGCGGCGTGGGCAGCTGGCTCGCGGCGTTTCGTGACGCCGGGGTCAACGACGTGGTCGGGCTCGATGGCCCGTGGGTCGATGACGCGGCACTGAAGATTCCGCTGGCAAATTTTCGCCGCGCGCGGCTCGATGAGCCGCTCGACCTCAAGCGCCGGTTCGACCTCGCGGTGTGCGTCGAGGTCGCCGAGCACCTGTCGGCTGAGCGCGCCGTGAGCCTGGTCGCCGAGCTGACGGAACTGGCGCCGCTCGTGCTGTTTTCCGCGGCGGTGCCGGGACAGGGCGGCACCGAGCATGTCAACGAGCAGTGGCCGGGCTTCTGGGCGGCGCTGTTCGCCGCGCACGGGTATCGGGCGATCGACGCGTTTCGTCGGCCGATCTGGGACGATCCCGACGTGGCGTTCTGGTACAAGCAGAGCCTGCTGCTTTACGCCGACGGCGAGACGCTGGCCGCCAACCCGGCGCTCACCAGTGCTGCGGCAACGTCGCCTGACGAGCCGATCGCCCTCGTTCACCCCGAGCTCTACCGGATGATGATGCGTCGCGCGCAGCCGCGCATCGGCCGCTGGCTGAAGATGGCCCCGGAGGTCGTGCGGCGCAGTTTGGGGCGGAAGGCGAGAGACTAGAGCTCGGGCAGCCCCGGTTCCTGGCCGGGGTCGAGCTGCATGTCGAAAGCGGTGAGGAGCGCGGCGGTGGCGGCGTAATTGCCCATCAGCGCGACGAGATCGACGAGCTTGCGGCGGCCGAATTGCGCGAGGCAACGGGCGAAGGTGGCGGCCGAGACCTTGCGCGCGCCGAACGTCTCGCGGCCGAGCGCGATGACGATTGCGTCGACCTCGGCGACGCCGTCAAGGCCGCGGCGATGGCGGATGATCTCGATCAGCTCGGGCGAGACGCCTTCGCGCAGCGCCTCAGCCTCGTGCGCCGCCCATTCGAACTGGCTGTCATGCTCACGCGCGGTGACGAGGATCGCCAGCTCGCGCAGACGCCCGCCGAGCCCGGACTCGAACCGCAGATAATGATTGAGCGGACGCGAGACCCGCGACAGAGCGGGGCTGTGCAGCTGGATGCCGCCCGGCCCGCGCAACCCGCGCAGGTTCTGGGAGGAGGTGCTGGTCAGGCGATCGTACGCCGCCTGGGCCTCGGCGCCGAGCTCCTCGCGCTTGGGCAGCGGGAGGCGACAGCCGGATTCGAGATCGATATCGGGCGGGTATTGCTGCAAGGGCATCGTACATCCTTCGAGGCTCCCACCGGCCCAAGGCTCGGTGATCACACCTCAGGATGAGGGAGATTTGTGGATGGCATTAAGAAAAATCCTCATCCTGAGGCGCCTTGCGGAGCAAGGCCTCGAAGGACGCTTGGGCGGCGAACCGGCCTACCGATCAACCCAGGCGATGCGCAGCGTATTGGTCGCGCCGGGGGTGCCGAAGGGGACGCCGGCGGTGATCACGACGCGCTGGCCGGGCTGGGCGATATCCTCACGATGGGCGATGCGCACCGCGCGCTGCACCATGTCGGAGAAGCTTTTGACGTCGGCGCTGTGGACGCAATGCGCCCCCCACAGCAGCGCGAGCCGGCGCGCGGTGCCGAGGCTCGAAGTCAGCACCAGGATCGGCACGGCGGGGCGCTCGCGCGCGGCGCGCAGCGCGGTGGCGCCCGAGGTCGTGTAGGAGACGATCGCCGCCGCGCCGACGGTCGCAGCGACCTGGCAGGCAGCGGCGCTGATCGCGTCGGGGTCGGTGTGCTCGTGCTCGAGCAGCTTGGTTTGCAAACTGGCGAAATAGAGCGGGTCTTCCTGCACGCGATGGGCGATGCGGTCCATGATGGCGACCGCCTCGACTGGGTAGTCGCCGACCGCGGTTTCGGCGGAGAGCATGACTGCGTCGGCGCCTTCATAGACCGCGGTCGCGACATCGGACGCCTCGGCGCGGGTCGGGGTCGGCGCGTTGATCATCGATTCCAGCATCTGCGTCGCGACGATGACGGGCTTACCGGCGAGGCGGCAGGCATGGATAACCTGTTTCTGCACGGTCGGCACGTCCTCGGGCGGCATTTCGACGCCAAGATCGCCGCGCGCCACCATCAGCGCGTCGGCGAGATCGATGATCTCGCCGAGCCGGCGGATCGCCGACGGCTTTTCGAGCTTCACCAGCAGGCCGGCGGCATTGCCGATCAGCTTGCGGCCCTCGGCGACATCCTCCGGGCGCTGGACGAAGGACAGCGCGATCCAGTCCGCGCCGTTTTCCAGCGCGAACGAGAGATCGGCGCGATCCTTGTCGGTGACCGCCGAAATCGGCAGCACGCAATGCGGGACGTTGACGCCCTTGTGGTTCGACAGCGTGCCGCCGACAAGGCATTCGGTCTCGGCGAAATCCGGCCCGCAATCGTGCACCTTGAGCCGCACCTTGCCGTCGTCGATCAGGAGCTCGTTGCCGGGCACGAGCGCGCGGAATACCTCGGGGTGCGGCAGCGGCGCGCGGTTCTTGTCGCCGAGCTTGTCATCGAGGTCGAGGCGGAACGGGGAGCCGGCGGGGAGCTGCACGCGGCCACCGGCAAAATTGCCGAGGCGAAGCTTCGGGCCCTGCAGGTCGGCGAGGATGCCGATCGGCCGTCCGGTGTCGTGCTCGACATGGCGGATCGCGGCGAAGAGCTTCCTGTGGTCGTCGTGCGTGCCGTGGCTGAAATTGCAGCGGAAGACGTCGACCCCAGCATCGAACAGCGCGCGCAGCATCGCGCGGCTTGAGCTCGCGGGGCCGAGGGTCGCGACGACCTTGGCGCTGCGCTGCCGCCGCATCGCCGGCTTTCTCCCGCGCTCCGGGCGTTCAGCCGCGAGGCTAAGGGAGGACGAGGATGGCACGAAAGTCGTTGACATTGGT
This sequence comes from Alphaproteobacteria bacterium, assembly GCA_030039815.1. Taxonomy (GTDB): domain Bacteria; phylum Pseudomonadota; class Alphaproteobacteria; order ATCC43930; family CGMCC-115725; genus DATARH01. Next base: position 1,578 of record JASHUW010000442.1, on the reverse strand, counting down.
CAGCGTCGGCCCGGTGACGACAAGATCGCCCAGCGCATCGAAAAACCCCCAGGCATCGTTCTCGGCCATTGCCGTTTTGATCGCCACGCCTCTCGTCGCGGCGCGCGCGATGCTATCTGGCAATAAGATCGCTCCGGCATTGTCCTCGGTTCCGTCGATTCCGTCAGTATCGCAGGCGATGGCGGCGATGCCCGGCGCGCCGTTCAACGCCGCCGCCAGCGACAGCAGGAACTCGCTGTTACGCCCGCCGCGCCCCGGGCCGCGCACCGTCACGGTCGTCTCGCCGCCCGACAGCAGCACCGCCGGCAATTTAACCGATCGCGCGCCGACGCGCAGCCGACCCTCGCGAAGCTGCACGGCAATTGCGGCATGCATGAGGCCGATATCGCGTGCCTCGCCCTCGATGCGGTCGCTCAGCACGATCGGGGTGACGCCGGCGGCCTGCGCCGCGTCGGCGGCGGCGGCGAGCGCCTGCTGCGGGCTGGCGATCAGCGTGTAGCGCGCGTCGGCGAAGACCGGATCGCCGGGCTTCGGCGTCTCGTCCTCCGCCGCTTGGAGGTGAGCGATCACCGCTTCCGGCTCGTCGATGCGATATTTCGCCAGCACGGCGCGCGCATCGGCGAAGGTCGATGGGTCGGGCACGGTCGGGCCGGAAGCGATCACCGCCGGGTCGTCGCCCGGTACGTCGGAGATCGCCAGCGTCACGACGCGAGCTCTCGGCTTCCCCAGGGCCGCGGCGGCGGCGAGCCGGCCGCCCTTGATCGCCGAGAGGTGCTTTCTGACCGTGTTGATCTCGCCGATCGTCGCGCCCGATCGCAGGAGGGCGCGCGTCACCGCCTGCTTGTCTTCGAGCGTCAGGCCGGGCGCGGGCAGAGCGAGCAAAGCCGAGCCGCCGCCGGAGACAAGGAACACCAGTTGATCGTCGGGCCCGAGCCCGCGCGCGAGGTCGAGGATGCGCCGCGCCGACTCTTGCCCGGCGGCGTCGGGGACGGGATGGCTCGCCTCGACGATCTCGATCCGCTCGCAGGGAACGGCGTGACCGCGCCGGGTGACGACCAGGCCCTCGAGCTTCCCCGGCCACAACTGCTCGAAGGCGCGGGCCATCGCCGCCGACGCCTTGCCGGCGCCGACCACGACCGTGCGGCCGGGAACGGTGGCGGGCAGCGCGGGCGCGATCGCCTTGTAGGGATCGGCAGCGGCCAGCGCGGCGTTGAACAACGCGCGCAGGAATTTCCGGGTGGAGTCTTCGGGCGCGACGCGATCGCGCGGGTCCACGGCTCGATTCCGTCTTGCCAATCTCGGCGCCATTTCATATCGAGCGCGGCGGAAAGACCAGCGCTAGATCGGCGTGCGCCGTTGCATTGTTGAGCGCGTGCGCGCGGCGAGGTGCCGCAGCCGGCTGCCGGCGCGAGTGGAGTTGACCGAGTGACGAGACGCTGCCGGGGCGGAACGACGATCGCTGCGACGATCACGCTGGCGCTGAGCCTCGCGCCGGCGGGACCCGTCGCGGCGCAGAACGCCGTGTCTGAACCGACGAACGCGGCGCCGGCTTCAGCCGCGCCAGCCCCGGCGCCGGCT
>JASHUW010000441.1 GCA_030039815.1 Alphaproteobacteria bacterium | reverse complement strand
GCCCGCTCGCTTTGGATCTTCCAATGTCGCGTGCCGCCTTGCTCAAGGATGGTTTCCGGCGGCTCGATCGTGAGGACAAATAGGGCTTCCGACATCAAAATCTCCTGGTATAAGACGTGGCGAAAAGATATCATCTTTGAAACATGTTTCAAGTAGGTTTGCAAAAAATCTGGCGGATGCCAGAGGACGTTGCGGATACTGCGGATAAGGCGCACGCTAGCCCCAAGCGACTGATGGGAGGAGCGGCGGGATGAGCGACAACACCACCGATTTCAATTTTCTGCAGGGCGTCAAGGTCGTCGATTTCACCCAGTTCGAGGCGGGCACGACCTGTACCGAGGTGCTCGCCTGGTTCGGCGCCGAGGTGGTCAAGATCGAGAACCCCGGCCGCGGCGATCCCGGCCGCCGGCTGCGCCCCGGCAAGCCCGATGACGACCCGTGGTACTTCTACCAGTTCAACGTCAACAAGAAGTCGCTGGCGATCAATTTGAAGGAGCCGAAGGGCCTCGATATCGTCAAGGACATGATCCGCCAGGCCGACATCGTCGCGGAGAACATGGCGCCCGGCACGATCGACCGGCTCGGCCTCTCCTATGACGAGGTCAGGAAAATCAATCCGCGCATCATCTATTGCCAGGTCAAGGGTTTCGCCTCCGGCAGCCCGTTCGAGAGAGGTCTCGCGTTCGACATGATCGCACAGGCCGCCGGCGGTCCGATCAGCGTCACCGGCTGGCCCGACCGGCCGCCGGTCAAGCCGGGCCTCAGCTTTGGCGACACCGGCACCGGCATGCTGATGGCGGCGACCATCCTCGGCGCGCTGCACGAGCGCAACCGCACTGGCGTCGGCCGCCGGCTCGAAGTGGCGATGCAGGACGCGATGGTCCACTACATGCGCACCTGCTTCGCGACGATGGCGCGCACCGGCAAGCCGGCGCAGCGCCGCGGCGCCAAGCCCTCCGCCGGCAACAACGCGCCCGCGGGGCTCTACCCGTGCAAAGGCGACGGTCCCAACGACTATCTCTACATCACCACCAGCCGCGCCAATCCCGAGCACTACGCGCGTCTCATGAAACTCGTCGGCCGCGAAGATCTGATCGAGGACCCGCGTTTCGCGACGGGTGACGCGCGCGTCCAGCACGCCGAGGAGCTCGATGCGATCATCGGCGAGTACACGAGACAGCACGACAAGCGCGAGATCATGGAAAAGCTGATCGCGGTCGGCGTCCCGGCCGGCGCGGTGTTCGACACGATGGAACTGCAGAACGAGCCGAGCTTCGAGGCGCGCGGTTTCATGCAGACCGTCAAGCATCACAATGGCGAATACAAGATGGCGAGCTGGCCGGTGCGGGTCGACGGCAAGTCGGTCCGCATCAAGGGCTCGCCGGCGCTCGGTGGCGACACCGGGGAGGTGCTGCAGAGCTGGCTCGGCCTCGATGCCGGCAGGCTTGCCGCGCTGAAGAGCGAGGGCGTCCTCTAAACGTAATCAGGGTGCCGGCCCCCTCCCCAGCCCGCCCCCGTGTCCACGGGGGAGGGAGATTTGCAGCGCAAGCTGCAAATGGGTGAGGGCCGGCACGAACCGTTCAGACCGGCGGTTCGCCGGAACGTTTTCGGCGAATGGCTGTTTTGCCTCGTGGAGGCCGGCCTGCCGGCCTCTGCCAGCGCGCGGCGCGGTGGGACCTGATCCTGCCCCGCCCGCGCGGCCAGGCGCCGTTGCCGCATGAGCGAGTTGATTTTTCACGCAGGAACCTGCTTCGCTGCGGCGCCCTTCCGCCAGCGCACGGAAACCCCGGCTCTCGACAACAGGGAAGAAACCCGATGCGATCGCTCGTTTCGCTTTATCTCGTCATTGGGTTGCTGCTGCTGGGTTTCGGCTATTTCGCGACCGGGCCGTGCCCCAACAAGAATACCGACATCGTCAACGACGTCGTCTTTGTGCTGACTTGGCCCGTCGAACTTTACGGCTATGTGATCAAAGGGTCGCTATCGCCCGACGAATGGCTGCACAAGCAGGCCTGCGAGGGCGGATTTGGCGGGCATGGCGGCGAGTTGCCCAAGACCCAGCCGGAATGATTTTGGATCCGCTACCGCGGGCCGGTGCCGCGAGCCCGCGCGGTGGCGGGAGCGCACGTGATAATCAGCCCAGCCCGAATTGCGGCCCGGCGTCGCGGCGCAGCCGCGCGCCGATCTCGCGCCCGAGCGCTTCGGCGTCGGCGACGCCGCCGATATCCTCGGCGCGGCGCTCGGCGCTGCCGTCCTCGGTGAGCAGCAGCGCCCGGAGCCGCAATTCCGCGCCGGCAAGCTCGGCCAGGCCGGCGATCGGCGTCCGGCACGAGCCGTCGAGCGCGGCCAGCATCGCCCACTCGGCGCCGACGCAAGCGGCGCTCGCCGTGTCGTGCAGCGGCAGCAGCAGCTCGCCGAGCTCGGTGTCGTCGGCGCGCGCCTCGATCGCCAGCGCGCCCTGGCCGACCGCCGGCAGCATCACGTCCGCGGAGAGGATTTCGCTCGCCGCGTCGCCCTTGCCGAGGCGCCGCAGCCCGCTCAACGCCAGCAGCAAGCCGTCCGCCTCGTCCGCCGACAGCTTGGCGATGCGGGTGTCGACATTGCCGCGGATCGGCGTTACGGCGAGGTCGGGCCGCCGGCGCAGCAGCTGCGCCTTGCGCCGCAGCGAGGCGGTGCCGATCCGCGCGCCTTGGGGCAGCGCCGCCAGACCCGCGCCGTCGCGCGTCACCAGCGCGTCGCGCGGGTCATCCCGCGGCAGCACGCAGGCGATGGCGAGCCCCGGCGGCAGGAACGTTTCCATGTCCTTGAGCGAATGCACCGCGAGGTCGATGCGCCGGTCGACCAGCGCCTGTTCGATCTCCTTGGTGAAGAGGCCTTTGCCGCCGATCTCGGCGAGCAGCCGGTTTTGCACGCGGTCGCCGGTGGTGCGGATCACCTCGAGCGCGATCATCCCGGGCTCGGCAAGGCCCGGATGCGCGGCGATCAGCCGCTCGCGCACCAGATTGGCCTGGTGGAGCGCCATCGCGCTGCCGCGAGTGCCGATGCGCAGGGGACGAAGCGCCACGTTGAGCCCTTAAAGAAAGCGAAAAGCGGCGGGGTTTTAACAGGCGACGGGCAGCGCCGCTACTGATCCACGGTGAGCGGCGTTGGCAGCAGCGACAGCGTCTGGGTCGCCCACAGCCAGAAAATCGCGAAGGCGAGGGAAATCACCGCGATCGGTACCCCGGCCCTGGCGTAGTCACGAAACGTCAGGGGCGCGCCCATGCGCTCCGCGCGCTCGGCGATCAGCACGTTGGTGAGGCTTCCCGACAGCAGCAAATTGCCGGCCAGCGTCGATAGCAGAGCCAGCCCGTAAAGCACATGCGCCGGCGGCAGCGGCCAGATCTGCAGCAATAGCATCGCCGCCGGCAGGCTGCCGATCGCGTTGCTCGTCACGACGCTGAAGATCGTCAGCGGCACGAGCCCGTTCGGAAGGAGATTGTGCGCGCCGAAAAACGCCATCAGGTGGGCCGCGACGCCGCTTTGATTGAGCTCGCCGGTGATCGCGAAAAGGCAGGCGGTGAGAAGCAGCAGCGGCCAGTCGACGGCAGCGATCATCGTACGGCTGGTGATCTTGCGGTTGGCGAGCAGCAGCGCGGCGATCATCAGCGCGCCAAGCTCGCGCGGCAGGGAAGTGAGAAACAGCAGCAGCAGCGCCAGTAACGCGACGCCGCCTTTGATCGCCTGGTTGCGATCGAACGGGTGCGAGTTGACGACGGGCAATTGCGCCGGATCGGCCGGGTCGCCGTCCATCCGGCCGCGCCATTGCAGCCAGACCACGACAAAGACGGTGACGAGTGCGAACATTGCCGGGACAAAGCAGATCAGGGTGAATTTCGTAAAGCCGAGACGTCCCACCGAACCAAGCAGCATGTTCTGCGGGTTGCCGATCAGCGTCGCGGCCGATCCGGCATTGGTCGCCGCGGCGAGCGCGATCGCGAAGGGGCGCGGGTCGAAGCCGCGCGCCCGCGCGCCCACGAGAAGGAGCGGCGCGATGGTGATGATCAGGATGTCGTTCGCAAGCACCGCCGCGAGCCCGCCGGCGATCGCCACGGTCAGCGCCAGCAGCACCGTGTTGCCGTGACCGCGGCTGGTGAACTCGCGGGCGCAGAGGTCGATAAACCCGGATTCGGCGAACTGCGCCGAGATGATCATCATCGCGAACAGCAGCGCCAATGTCGGCATGTCGACATTGCTGCCGAAATCGTCGAGCGTCATCTGCCCGGTTACCAAGAGGGCGATGACCGCGAGCAGCGCGATTCCGGTGCGATCGACCTGCAGGCGCGGGATGCGCCCGGCGACCATCCCGGCATAGGTCAGAATCAGGACGAGCAGGACAATCGCGGCGTGCATCGAGTGCCTTGGGCAACATGCGTCGCGCATCATGGCCGAGAGACCGGGCGGATCGCCAGAAGCTAATTGATTCGACACCATTTTCCCGGCCGGCGTGGCGGTGCCGCCACGGTTTGGCGCGCGGTGAGGCTGCGCCGCGGCGAACTCGTTGCTATATGATGAAGCGATGTCCGAGCTCCATGCCGAACCCGTCGCGACCACCGCCGCGCCGCCCTATTTCGCCGCGCTCAACGACGCCCAGGCGCGCGCCGTCGCCGCGGTGGATGGGCCGGTGCTGGTGCTGGCCGGCGCCGGCACCGGCAAGACCCGCGTCTTGACGACGCGGCTCGCGCACATCCTCGCGACCGGCCGCGCCTATCCCGGCGAGATGCTGGCCGTCACCTTCACCAACAAGGCGGCGCGCGAGATGCGCGAGCGGCTGGAGGCGATGATCGGCCACGTCGCCGAGGGGGTGTGGCTCGGCACGTTCCACGCGCTCGCGGCGCGCATCCTGCGCCGCCATGCCGAGGCGGTCGGGCTGAAATCGAGTTTTACGATCCTCGATTCCGATGACCAGCTTCGCCTGCTGAAGCAGATTCTCGCCGCCGCGAATATCGACGAGCGACGCTGGCCGGCGCGCGTGCTGCATGTCGTGATCGAGCGCTGGAAAGACCGCGGCCTCACTCCCGACAAGGTCTCGCCGGCCGAGATCGGCGATTTCGCCGATGGCAAGGCGATCGAGCTCTACCGGCTCTACCAGGAGCGCCTCGCGACGGTGAACGCGGTCGATTTCGGCGACCTCCTGCTCCACAATTTGACGCTCTTCCAGCAGAACCCGGAAATTCTCGAAAGCTACCAGCGGCGCTTCCGCTATGTGCTGGTCGACGAGTACCAGGACACCAATGTCGCGCAATATCTTTGGCTGCGGCTCCTGGCGCAGCAGCACAAGAACATCTGCTGCGTCGGCGACGACGATCAGTCGATCTATTCCTGGCGCGGCGCGCAGATCGAAAACATCCTCAAATTCGAGCACGATTTCCCAGGCGCGCTAGTTGTCCGGCTCGAGGAGAACTACCGCTCGACCCCGGAGATTCTTTCGGCCGCGGCCGGGGTGATCGGCCACAATCGCGGCCGGCTCGGCAAGACGCTGTGGACCCGCGCCGAGGGCGGCGACAAGGTCACGGTGCGCGGTCTGTGGGACGCCGAGCAGGAGGCGCGCTGGGCCGGTGACGAGATCGAGGCGCTGCAGCGCAAGGGCCACAAGCTCTCGGAGATCGCGATCCTGGTGCGCGCCGGCTTCCAGACCCGTGAGTTCGAGGAGCGCTTCATCGCGCTGGCGCTGCCTTACCGGGTGATCGGCGGCCCGCGCTTCTACGAGCGCCAGGAAATCCGCGACGCGCTTGCCTATCTGCGGCTCATCAACCAGCCGGCCGACGACCTCGCCTTCGAGCGCATCGTCAATGTGCCGCGCCGCGGCATCGGCACCGCGACCCTGCAGCTGCTGCACGCCGAGGCGCGCGCCGAGCAGCTGTCCCTGGTCGAGGCGACGCGGCGGCTCATCACCGGCGACGCGGTGCCGCGCGGCGCGCGCACTGCGCTCGCCAATTTCCTGGCGATGCTCGACCGCTGGCGCGACGAGGCGTTCCGCGACACCCATGTCGAGCTGGTGCAGCGCGTGCTCGACGAGAGCGGGTACACCGGCATGTGGCAGGCCGACAATTCGCCCGAGGCGCCGGGCCGGCTGGAAAACTTGAAGGAGCTGGTCGTCGCGATGGCCGAGTTCGAAAACCTCGGCGGGTTTCTCGAACATGTCAGCCTGGTGATGGACAACGCCGCCGACAGCACCGGCGACATGGTCAACCTGATGACCCTGCACAGCGCCAAGGGGCTGGAATTCGACACCGTGTTCCTGCCCGGCTGGGAGGAGGGCGTGTTTCCGTCACAGCGCGCGATCGAGGAGGGCGGTTTGCCGGCGCTCGAAGAGGAGCGGCGGCTCGCCTATGTCGGGCTGACCCGCGCGCGGCACCGCGCGCTCGTGTCTTTCGCCGCCAACCGCCGCATCCACGGCCAGTGGCAGGCCTCGGCGCGCTCGCGCTTTGTTGACGAGCTGCCGAAGGACCAGGTCGAGGTCGAGACCGAGATGGGCTTGGGCCCCGGCGCCGGCTGGGCCGCGACGCCCGCCGCCAACGCCGCCTGGGGCGCGACCTGGGCGGAAGGCTATCAGAGCCCGCTGCGGAAAAGCCTGCCGCGCCCGCCGCTGGTCATCGACGGCTCGACCCGCCCTCCGACGCGCGGCCAGGAGGTGAAGAAGGTCGGCGGCTTCGCGGTCGGCGACCGGGTGTTCCACCAGAAATTCGGCTACGGCGTGATCCGCGTCGTCGAGGACAACAAGCTCGAAATCAATTTCGAGCACGCCGGCGACAAGAAGGTGATGGACGCCTTCGTCGAGCGCGCGTGATGCGCTGGTGCGTCCGTCGAGGCTCCCACCGGGTTTTGCGCCCGGTGGTCGCACCTCAGGATGAGGATCGCCTGTGATGCCGTCCTCAAACCTCCCTCATCCTGAGGCGCTTCGCGCAGTGAAGCCTCGAAGGACGCACAGCGCTGTTGCAGCGTCGATTGACATAGGCTAATGCCCCTCTACCGCACCGCGATCCGCGTCGAGGGCGCCGAGGCGGCCGCCGCGGTCGCCGACATGCTCGACCAGCGAGCCGGCAGCGTCTCGGCCTTCGAGACCCGCGAGGGCAACCCGCCGGAGTGGCTGGTCGAGACCTATGGCGCGGCGCCTCTTATCGAGGCCGAGTTCGATGTCCGCCTCCGGCTCGCGGCCACCGCGTCGGGCGGCAAAATCCTCGACCTGATCGAGATGCCGGTCGCCGAGCGCGATTGGCTCGCCGAGAACCGCCGCGCCTTTCCGCCGCAGCGCGTCGGCCGCTTCTTCATTCGCGGCTCGCATTGGCGCGACAAGCCGCCGCCGGGCGTGATCGCCGTCGAGATCGACGCCGCGACCGCGTTCGGCACCGGCGAGCATCCCACAACGCGCGGCTGCCTTCTGGCGTTCGACCGGCTGGCGCGCCGGCGGCGCTTTCGTCGCCCGCGCGACATCGGCACGGGCAGCGGCATCCTTGCCATCGCCGCCGCCAAGACGCTGCGCCGCGCGGTGCTGGCGAGTGATGTCGATCCCGGCTCGGTGCGGGTCGCCCGGCATCATGCACTGTGCAACGGCGTCGCCGGCTTGGTGCGCTTCGTCTGTGCCGCCGGCGCGGGACGCAGCCGTGGCCACGACCTCGTCTTCGCCAATATCCTCGCCCGGCCACTGATGCGGATGGTGCGCGATCTGGCGCGTGCCGCCGCACCGGGCGGTTTCGTCATCCTGTCGGGGCTGTTGCGGCGCCAGGAAGCTGGCGTGCTCGCCGCCTATCGCGCACGGCACCTCAGGCTCGCCGCGCGCGTCGTCATTGACGGCTGGTCGACGCTGATCCTGCGCAAATAAAAAGCCCGCTCCTTTTGGGGAGCGGGCCTTTATCGAATTTCGCCATTAGCGCGGCTTAGAGCGGCGGAAACCAGGGAAACCAGGTATGGCCGCCGGCGAGCTTGTGCGGCGTGAAGGCCGGCAGGAACTCGCGCTCGCGCTTCTCGCGCGGCGCGCGGTGACCCTCGATGATCGCCGGGATCTCGGAGCGGTGAATGCCGATATCGGCGAGCGACCGGTCGTCAAGCGCCATCAGCTCGGCATAGGCCTGCTGCCGGCGCCGCCATTCCGCGAAGGCGTTGCGCGCAGCGGCGAAGAGACTGACGAAGAACATGATGCGTACCTCTCACCTGAATGGTGCAATGCACAAATGGGTTTTTAATAGGAAAATATCAACTGCATCAACGCAACACAGCCATGCACAAGTCAATCAGGCTGACGTATTTTTGGGCATGCTGCTGCGTCGCAGCAGGCGCAGTTGGTGGATTGTCGCGAGCGCTCAGCCGGGCGAAAATGCCCTACACTCTGAAGGCGCGACGAGCGGGAGCGAGCGATGGATGGCGTAACGGCCGAACAGGGCCGGCTGAAGAAGTTACTGGCGCAGGCGCGTTCACCGCTTGCCATCGATGCGGTCGATGCGCTGATCGCCGGCGTGCTCGCCGCGCCGCCGGAAATCGGCGACAGCTGGCACGCGCTTGTCGTCGAGCCGACCCCGCCGGAGCTGGCGGCGGCGCTCGACGCGCGCAAGGCGGCGCTTGCCGCATCGCATCACGATGGCGTCAGCGCCGAGGATTTCGCCCGCCTGTCGCGCGCCCGGCGGCTGAGGCTGCTGCGCGAGAGGCTGGCCGCCGACGGGCTCGACGGGTTTATCGTGCCGCGCGCCGACGAGCATCAGGGCGAGTACGTGCCGATGTGCGGCCAGCGCCTCGCTTGGCTGACCGGGTTCACCGGCTCGGCCGGCATGGCGGTGGTGCTGAAGGAGCGCGCCGCGGTCTTTGTCGATGGCCGCTATACGCTGCAGGCCGGCAGCCAGGTCGACACCACGGCCTATGAAATCCGTCACCTGATCGAGGAGCCGCCGGCGACTTGGCTCACCGGCGCCGCGAAGAAGGGCGAGACCGTCGGCTACGACCCGTGGCTACACACGCCGCAAGAAGTCGAGCGGCTCAGGGCCGGGGTCGAGCGCGCCGGTGCGATCCTGCGCGCGGTCGACAAGAACCCGCTCGACCAGGTGTGGCAGGGCCGGCCGGCGACGCCGCTCGCGCCGGTCTTCGCCCAGGCCGACGCGTTCGCCGGCGAAAGCGCGGCCGACAAGCGCGCGCGGCTCGGCAAGGCGCTCGCCGACAACGGCGCGGCGGCGACGGTGCTGACCATGCCCGAATCGATCGCTTGGCTGCTCAACATCCGCGGCGGCGATGTGCCGCACACGCCCTTGCCGCTGAGTTTCGCGATCCTCAAGGCGGACGGCGCGGTGACGCTCTTCATCGACCGGCGCAAGCTCATCCCCGGCCTCGAACGCCACCTCGGCAACGGCGTGACGATCGAGGCGCCGGTCCTGCTCGGCGCCGCGCTCGATGCGCTCGCCCGGCAAGGTCCGGTCCAGGTCGACCCGGCGAGCGCCCCGTCCTGGGTCTTCGACCGGCTCGCCGCGTCGGGCGCGCAGATCGTGCGCGCCGCCGACCCGTGCATGCTGCCCAAGGCGTGCAAGAATGCGGTCGAGCTCGCCGGCACGCGCGCGGCGCACCGCCGTGACGGCGCGGCGGTAACCCGGTTCCTTGCCTGGCTCGCGCGCACCGCGCCGCTCGGCGATCTGACGGAGATCGCCGCGAGCGACCGGCTCGAAGCCTTCCGCAAGGAGGGCGACTATTTCCGCGACCTCAGCTTCCCGACCATCTCCGGCGCCGGCTCGAACGGCGCGATCGTGCATTACCGCGCGACGCCGGAAACCGAGAAGGTGCTTGAGCCGGGCATGCTCTACCTGCTCGATTCCGGTGCGCAATACCTCGACGGCACGACCGACATCACCCGCACGATCGCGATCGGCAAGCCGAGCGACGAGATGCGCGAGAACTTCACCCGCGTGCTCAGGGGCCATATCGCGCTGGCCCGCGCGCGCTTCCCGAAAGGCACCACCGGCTCTCAGCTCGACAGTTTCGCGCGCCGCGCGCTGTGGGAGGGCGGGCTCGACTACGACCACGGCACCGGCCATGGCGTCGGCAGTTATCTCTCGGTGCATGAGGGGCCGCAGCGCATCTCCAAGGCGGCCAACACCCAACCGCTGCTGCCGGGGATGATCGTCTCGAACGAGCCGGGCTACTACAAGACCGGCGCCTACGGTATCCGCATCGAGAACCTGATCGTCGTCCAGCCGGAGGAGGAGCTCTCGAAGGAGGCGGGTCGCGAAATGCTGAGCTTTGAGACGATCACGCTGGCGCCGATCGACCGCAACCTCGTCGTCGCCGAGCGGCTCGATTATTACGAGAAGCTCTGGTTCAACGCCTATCACGCGCGGGTGCGCGAAACCATCGGCCCGCTGGTCGACGCCGAGACCGCGCGCTGGCTGGAACAGGCGACCGCGCCGATCACGTAGGGAGGGAGCGATGCTTGAAACCCAGGTCTTCCAACCCGGCAATTACCGCTTCATTACCCACGCCTTCCAGTATTCGGGCGGGGTCGAGGCGATGGAGGGCTACGCGATCGAGCGGGTGCGCTTCGCCAGGCTTCTGCCGCTCGCCGAGGGGTTTGCGGCGGCCGAGGCGCACATGGCGCGGATCGGCCGGCCGCCGACCGCGTTCTGCGCCTGCGAGCTGCGCTCGCCCGGCCAGTTCACCGATCAGGGCTTTATCGATTTCAACCGGCATTACGTGCAGCAGCTCGCCGGCTGGGGCATTTTCCACGACGAGATCAACCCGGTGGCGCGCTCCAATGTCTGTCCGGAGATCGACCCGCCGAAGGAGCCGAGCTTCTACGCCTTTTCCTACACCGTGCCGGGGGCGGGCGGGTTTGTCGTCGCCGGCAGCGGCGAGGCGGGCGGCGCCGAAGGACCCTACGGCCCGCGCATCATCCGGCTCGGCGACCAGTCGCCCGA
>JASHUW010000440.1 GCA_030039815.1 Alphaproteobacteria bacterium | reverse complement strand
ACGCCTGGATGCTGGAAGGCCAGCAGGTCGGCACGCTCGGTGCGGTGATTCAGGCCGGGCAGCGTTTTGAGGATCCCTCGGCGATCGATTTTCTCGGCGTCTGGGAAGATGTCCGCAAGGGCGCCTACACCCCGGATGCGATGATCGCCGAGAATGAAGAAGACGGCATCTGGGGTTCGGTGTTGCAGCCGAGCCAGGGCCTGTTCTGGTATCGCGTGCCCGACAGCGAGCTGCTCACGGAGATTTGCCGGGTCTACAACGACTGGATCGCCGATTTCTGCAAGGCGAACCCCGCCCGACTGAAGGGCATCGCGATGCTCAACCTCGACGACCCGGATGCGGGCGCCGCGGAACTCGAGCGCGTCGTGAAGATGGGGCTGGTGGGCTCGTTCATTCCGGTCGCGCCGCAGCCGGACAAGCCTTATTCGAGTCCGATCTACGACAAGTTCTGGGCGACAGTGCAAGAGCTCAAGCATCCGCTTCTGATGCATATCGGCACGCCGCGCAACGGCATTCCAGCCAACGAATTTACGATGGACGTGACCGAGTTGACCGGCGCCGGCCGCTCGACCACCGATTACTGGGTGCGCTACTCGCTGGGGTCGATGCTGTTCGCCGGCGTGTTCGACAAGTTCCCCGGCCTCAAGATCGGCTCGGTCGAGCACGAGGCGGCGTGGATCCCGCACTGGCTGAAGCAGATGGACTTCACCTATGTCGAGCGCCCGGTCTTCACCAAGGGGTGGAAATCGAGCCAAGGCTTCATGCCGAGCGATTACTGGCGTCAGAACATGTTCGTCGAATTCATGGAAGACGATCTCGGCGTCGCGCTGCGCGAGCATATCGGTGTCGACAACATGCTGTGGGGCAGCGATTACCCGCACGCCGAGGCCACCTTCCCCCGCTCGCAGCAATTCATCCAACGCATGTTCAAGGGCGTGCCCGATGCTGATCTGCAGAAGATCACCTCGTCCAACGCCGCGAGGATGTTCGGCTTCGATTTGGCGGCGTAATGACTTCAAGGAAACATCGCCTCGCCCGCCCCCGGACAGCCCGCCCTTGCGGCGGGTTCCGGGGGTGACCCGGGGTTGCGAATAGTCACTGCTTCGTGGATGGCCGGATCAAGTCCGGCCAAGGCGATTGTCGGCGGCCCTTTGGGCTGAGCCGTCGGTTTAGGGAACCAAATGGAAGAAGGCTTTGTCGCCGTCGCCAAGGTGGCGGACGTCCCCCCTGGCACGATGACCTTCGTCGCCGTCGAGCGCGAGCGCATCGTGCTCGCGCATGTCGAGGGCGGGTTCTACGCGTTGCGCGACGTTTGCGGCCACCGCAATGCGCCGTTGTCGCGCGGCAAGCTCGAAGGCTGCATCGTCGAGTGTCCGCTGCATTTCGCACAATTCGACATCCGGACGGGTAAATATCTCGACGGGCCCTACTCGGCCGATGTCCCGGCTTACGAGTGCCGTGTCGAGGGCGACACAGTCTATCTGAAGCGCTAGCCGCTCAGCGCAAAGTCGCCAGCCGCACCCTGGCCGCTGCGAGGCCGTGCGCCGCCGCCTTTTCGTACCAATGCCGGGCTGCCGCCGGGTCTGCGTTGACGCCGCGCCCGGAGGCCAAGAGGTCGCCAAGCATCATTTCCGCCTCCGGCTGTTGTTGCTCGGCGGCCCTGACGCACCAGGCGAAGGCTTGCTCGTAGTCCTGCTCGACGCCGTCGCCCTTGGCGAGCATCACCGCCAGATTGTACTGGCCGAGCCGGTCGCCCTGCTCGGCGGCGCGGCGATACCATTTTGTCGCCTCGGTGAGGTCGACCGCGACACCCTGACCGGTGCAGTACATGGCGGCGATCTGCACCTGCGCGCCGACATGTCCCTGCTCGGCGGCAAGCCGGAACCAGACGGCCGCCATCTCCTCGCTGCGAGGCACCGTTTGGCCGCGCAGAAAAAGTTGCCCGAGAAAGAGCTGCGCCTCGATATAGCCGCCCTCGCCGGCCGTGCGATAAAGCCGCATCGCCTCGTCGCGCTGCCCTTGCTGCATCCGCAAATGGCCGAGTTGAAGCAGCGCCGGCAGGTGGTTGCGGTCGACCGCGTTGGTCATCAGCGTTTCGGCGCGTGCGACGTCGCGTTCGACGCCCTGGCCCCGCAGGTGGAGCTGAGCCAGCGCGATCATGCCGTCGAGATCGCCCGCCTCGACCGCGCGCTGCAGCCAGGACGCTGCCATCCCGGCATCGGCGGCAACGCCCTCGCCGGCGATATAGAGATGTGCCAGCCTTACTTGCGCCCGGGTCAAGCCTTGTTCGGCCGCCCTGCGGAACCAGTCCGCGGCGCGGGTCGGGTCGCGCGCGACGCCGCTGCCGTTGAGGCAGAATATGCCGATATTGAACTGCGCGGCGGCATGGCCTTGCTCGGCGGCGAGCTCGAACCATTTCGCCGCCTCGCTCAGGCGCGGCGCGACGCCTTCGCCGCGGGCATAGAACGTGCCGACCGCGAACTGCGCCTCGGCAACCCCGTTTTCGGCGGCAAGGCGATACCAGTTCACGGCTTCGAATTTGTTGGCGGTCGAACCCTGGCCGGCGCCGTACATCTGGGCCAGTGTCATGATCGCTGGCGAGTGGCCATCGCGCGCTGCGCGGCGGAAGCAGGTTTCCGCGGCAGTCAGGTTTTGCGGGATTCCGTCGCCGTGCCAATGCATTAGCCCGAGATTGAAGAGCGCCCGGGCGTTGCCGCGCTCGCCGGCCTGCTCGAACAGCGCTGCCGCCTTGACCGGATCGCGGCCGATGCCGGTGCCCGCAAGATACATGAGGCCGAGCGCGAGCTGCGCGCCGTCATGATTGTCCTCGGCAGCCTTGCGGTAGTGCTCGGCCGCCCTGCGCAGATCGACCTCGACCCCGAACCCGTTCGCGTACAGCACGCCAAGACCGAATTCACCCTCTGCGTTGCCGTTTGCCGCAGCGCATTCGTACCAATAGCGCGCCTCGGCATAATCGACATCGCAGGCAATGCCCCGCGAATAGAAGATCGCGACATTGGCTTGCGCCGGGGGATATCCCTGCTCGGCCGCGGCGAGCCCCCAGCGGAACGCCTCTGCTTCGTCCGGTTCGACCGCTGTGCCGTTGGGGAACAGAAGCTCCAGATCATGATCGGCGGCTTTCTTGTCGGTGCCCGACGCCACGCGATACCACTCGTTCATTGCCCACGGCCCGCGATCGGTCCGTCCGTATTGATAAAAAAGACTCAGTTGGTGCTGCGCTTCGGGGTGGCCCTGCTCGGCAGCGCGGCGGTACCACATCGCAGCGTCGGCCGAGTTGGCGATGACGCCCTCGCCATAGGCGTAAAGCCGGCCAAGGCGATATTGAGCCTCCCGGTCTCCGGCCCGCGCTGCCCTCGCCCACAAAGCAAGGGCGGCGGCGAAATCCTTCTTTTCGTAGGCTTCGAGCGCCCCGGCGATCGGCGGATCGGGGTGCGGCGGACGCATCCTCGCGCTCTCTCGCGCGCTTCGCTGACCCGGCATTGCGCCAGGCGGTTCAGGAGCCGGCTCCGGTTCGGGTGCCGGGGCGGTCGCGGACTTGCCCCGGGGCAGCTCGGAAATCATCGGGAGGGGTCCGGGAACCGCCTCCGGGGCCGTCATCACCGAGGCCGCGGGAGGTTTGACCAGCGGATCCGGCATCGCCGCAACCTGAGTCATCGCCGGATCAGGCAACTCCGGCGCGTCTGGTTCGGCATCCGGCGCCGGCGCCGTATAAGCGGCTGGCTGTGAGACCGACTGAACCACCGGCTCGATGAATTCGGGCTCGACGATCGCCGTGGGGAATGAGGCGAGCGTCATCTCCTTGTCGGGCAACGGCGTCGACGTTTGCGCCCGCGGCGTTGTTGACGGCAACGGTTCGAGGTCGGAAACCGACGATACGGGATCGAGCTGTTCCGATGAGTTCGACCGGGTGTGGTCTCTGCGCATGCTGCGCGGCCTAGTGCGGTCGAGCGCGATAATGCGACGCGCGATATACGGCGCCGCGTGCACGAGCGGATCTGCGTCGCCGTTGACAACGCCGACTGGGCTCTCCCGCTTGGGCGCGAAGTTCGCCATCGAATGTTCGTCGGCGGCCGCCATCAGGGTTCGCGCATCGCTTCGTCGGCGCCGCGCATGACGCCGCCGAGCAAATAAGTAAAGAGGGATCGGGTGCCGATATGGATGTCTCCGGTGAGGGTGATGCCGGGGACCAGCCGGAAATTGGCCGGCACGTTGCGCAGCGCGATCTGGCCGAGCGCCACCCGCACCTTGTAATAGGCCTCGGTC
>JASHUW010000439.1 GCA_030039815.1 Alphaproteobacteria bacterium | reverse complement strand
GGAGGAAACGCCATGACCATCGAGGTCGTCCCGACCGGCGCGGCGCTCGGCGCCGAGATCCGTGGCGTCGACCTGTCGCAGCCGCTCGGCGACAATGTCTTTGCACTGATCGAGCGCGCATTCGATGAGCACGGCGTCATCTTCTTCCGCGACCAGAAGATCACGCCGCCGCAGCAGGTCGCATTTACACGGCAGTTCGGCGAAATCGACTACAACATCTTCGGCGAGCGCTGGAGCGTCGATGGCAACCCGGAGATCGTCGTCGTCTCGAACGTCGCCGAGGACGGCAAGCCGATCGGCGTCAAGCGCGCCGGCGAGAACTGGCATAGCGACATGTGCTACACACCCCGGCCGCCGCGCGGGACGATGCTCTACGCGCATGAAATCCCGACGCTGCATGACCTGCCGCTCGGCGATACCGAATTCGCCAGCGCCGCAGCGGCCTGGGACGCGCTACCGGCGTCCATGCGGGATTTCCTCGCCGGGCGGCGTGCGACCTTCGACTTCGTCGGCCGCAAGCGCGCCTTTCCGCCAACCCAGATGGAGATCGACCGCAATCCGCCGGTGACCCATCCGATCGTCCGCACTCACCCGAAGACCGGGCGCAAATGCCTCTATGTTATGCGCGACGACTGCAGCGGAATCGATGGGCTGGAGAGCGACGAAGCCGAGGCGCTCATCGCCGCGCTGGCCGACCATGTCGTCAAGCCGGCCTTCATCTATCGCCACCAATGGCGCCCGGGCGACCTGCTAATGTGGGACAATTGCACCGTCCAGCACCGCGCGATCCAAGATTACGACCTGCCGCAACGGCGGCTGATGCACCGCACCACGATGGGCGGCGCCGTCCCGGTTTAGCGAGGTAAAGGTTAGATCGCGAAGTCGCCGCCGCCTTCGGTCGAGCGGCCGACAATCCCGGCGCGATGCGCGCGTACGCAGAGGTCTTCGAGCGTCAGCGCATCGAGCCGGCGCATCGTTTCCTCCTGCAGCTCCAGCCAGAGCGGGCGCAGCACCTCGTGGCCGAGCGCGCTGCCGGCGCCCGCCTCGATCGGGTCCTCCACGGTTTCCAGCCCGCGCACGGTGCGGACGATATCGCCGACGCTGACCCGGCGCCGCTCGCGGGCCAGGCGATAGCCGCCACTCGGGCCGCGAATACCGATCAGCACGTTGTGGCGCACCAACTCCTGCAACACCGGTTCCAGATAGCGTCGCGGAATGCCTTGGCGCGAGGTGATCTCGGAAGAGCGCACCGGTGCGAGACCGCCGTTATAGGCGATGTCGAGCACCGCCTCGATTGCGAAGAGCAGCTTTTTGTTGAGGCGGATCATGTCGTTGGGTCGGCGTCCTCCCACCGGCTAGTTTCGCCGCGACACGCCGTCGCGGCAAGCGGAAGCGACACCGGTTGAGCCAAACCCGCCGGATTGCCGCTCGCCGCTATCGGAAAACGCTTCGACGACCGAAAATTCCGGGCGCACGATCCGGGTGAAGACGAGTTGCGCGATCCGATCGCCCGGCGCGACGCGGATCGGGCTGGCGCTATCGGGCGGGTTGCGGTTCCAGACCGACATCAGGAGCGGGCCTTCGTAGTCGGCGTCGATAACCCCGACCGCGTTGCCGAGCACCAGTCCCAGGCGATGCCCGAGCCCAGAGCGCGGCAACACCAGCCCGCACCATTCGGGATCGCCGATGCGAAAGGCGATGCCGGACGGGATCAGCACCGCCGGCGCCTGCGGCATGATCTCGATCGGCTCGTCAACGCAGGCATGCAGGTCAAGCCCGGCGGAGAGACTCGACCCGTAGTGCGGAAATCCCCAGCCGCCGAGCCGATCGTCGAGGATTTTGAGCTCGACCTTCAACGGGCGCTCAGCGGGCGCCGAGGGTTGCCGCGATACGGTCGGCGAGCCGGGCCGCGACTTCGTGCTTGGTCATCACCGGCCAGTCCTCGACGCCGTTCGCATCGACGAGGTGAATCGTATTGCGGTCGCCGCCGAACGTCTGCGTTCCGGTCGACACGTCGTTGGCGAGGATCCAGTCGCACGCCTTGCGCTGGCGCTTGGCGACGGCGTTGGCGACGACGTTCTCCGTCTCCGCCGCAAAGCCGACGACCAGCGTCGGCCGATCGTTGCCGCGATGCGCGACCGTGGACAGGATGTCCGGGTTTTCCGTAAGGCGCAGGAGCGGCGCCGCCTTCCCGTCCTTCTTGAGCTTCTGCGACGCCTCGGTCTCGACCCGCCAGTCCGAGACCGCCGCAGCCATGACCGCGACATCGACCGGTAAGTTCGCCTCAGTCGCCGCCAGCATGTCGCGCGCGCTTTCTACCGCGACGAGCCGAACGCCGGCTGGTGTCGGCTCGTGCGTCGGCCCGGAGACGAGGATCGTCTCCGCGCCGAGCGCCGCCAGCGCGGCGGCGATCGCATGGCCCTGCTTGCCCGAGGAATGATTGGTCAGATAGCGCACCGGGTCGATCGCCTCGCGCGTCGGGCCGCTCGTCACCAGGGCGCGCCGCCCGGCGAGGCGATGGTCGTCGCTGAGGCATTTCTCGATCGCGGCAACGATCTCAAGCGGCTCGGCCATGCGGCCGAAGCCGACCTCGCCATCCGCCAGATAGCCCGAGTTGGGGCCGATTTGGCGCATGCCGCGCGCCACCAGGGTCGCTAGATTGGCCTGGGTCGCTGGATGCTCCCACATCATCACGTTCATCGCCGGGGCGACGAGAACGGGCTTGTTCGAGGCGAGCAGCGTCGTCGCCGCCAGATCGTCGGCGATGCCCGCCGCCATCCGCGCTAAGAGGTCGGCGCTCGCAGGCGCGACGACCAGAAGATCGGCCTCGCGCGACAGGCGGATATGCCCCATCTCGCTCTCGTCGGTCAGCGAGAAGAGGTCGCTGTAGACCTTGT
>JASHUW010000438.1 GCA_030039815.1 Alphaproteobacteria bacterium | reverse complement strand
TCGAAATCGGTCTCGATCCACGGCCCCATCGGCTTGAACGTGTCGGTGTTCTTGGCGCGCCACAGCGTGCGGTCATTGCGCTGCCAGGTGCGCTCGCTCATGTCGTTGCCGATGGTCCAGCCGAGCACGCAGGAGAGCGCCTCGTCGGCCGAGAGGTGCTTGGCCTTGGTGCCGATCACCGCGACCAGCTCGGCCTCGTACTGCACGAGGTCGGTGGCGTCATGCGGGATGACGATGTTTTCGCCGTGCGCGATCAGCGCGTTGTTGGCGCGATAACCGATATCCGCAGCGGGTGGGATGTTGGGTTTCTCGCCGCGCTTTTTCGCCATCTCGGTGATGTGCTCGACGTAGTTGAGCCCGGCCGCATAGAAGGTCTTGGGGATCACCGGCACGAGGTATTTGACGTGGTGCAGCTTGTGCTTGGTGCGGGTCATCTCGTAGCCGACAAAGGGGTCGCCCTTGACCTCGACGACCTCGTCGCCCTCGATGATGCCGTAGGATTCTTGTCCGTTCGCCTCGTAGCGGAGCCAGCGCATCCGATCCCTCCCTCAGCGCGAAGTTCTGCGCCGACTATAGCCGACCGGCGGGCGGCGGCAATCGGATGCGCAAGTTCGTCACCCTGCGCTGCAGCGGACGCGTTAGTCCCCGCCGCTGGGAGCCGGTATTGCTGACGGCGCGCCGCTGCTCGGCGACATGCGAACCCGTGGACGCCAGCCAGCCGCTCGACACGATCCGCCACAAGACGCTGCTGAACCGGGTGGTCGTCTCGACCGTGGCGGTTCAGGTGGCGATCGTCATGTCGTCGCTGACCGTGCCGGTGCTGGCCAGCGCGATCGCCCCGGCGGTCGGCGTGCCGGCCTATTGGGTGGGGTATTATTCGGCGCTGATCTACGGCTTCGCCGCGCTGAGCTCGTTCGCGACCCCGCGCCTGTTTCGCCGCTGGGGCGGCATCCGCCTGCATCAGGGGATGCTGGTGATGGTGGCGGCGGCGCTGTTCGCGCTGCTGCCGGCCCGTACGGCGGCCTTCGCCGCGAGCGGCATCGTGCTCGGCCTCGCCTACGGCCCGATGAACCCGGCAAGCACGGTGCTGCTGGCGCGCTATACGCCGCCGCGGCTGCGCTCGCGAGTCTTCTCGTTCAAGCAGACGGCGGTGCCGATCGGCGGGACGCTCGCCGGCCTCGCGACGCCGCTCGCGGCGGCGGCCCTCGGGTGGCGCGGCGCGATCGCCGCGCTGGGCGTGCTGTGCCTCATGCTGAGCGCGCTGATCCAGCCGTGGCGGAAGGCGATCGACAATGACGGCCCGAGCCACGACCGCGACTTGTCCACGAGGTTCTGGCTGCCGGTGCGGTTGATCATCGAGAACCCCGGCATTCGCTCGGTGACCGTCGCCGCCTTCGCCTTCGGCGCGATGCAGTTCAGCTTTGTCGCGGTGTTTCCAACGGTGCTCGCGCATGTCGGCTGGTCGACGACCGCGGCGGGCCGGGCGATGTCGGTGGCGCTGGTCGTGGGGGTGGTGCTGCGCGTGCCGTGGGGCACGCTCGCCGACAAGATCGGCTCGCGCCCGATCCTCGCGGCGATGGGCGCGATGATGAGCATCGTCTCGGTCGCCGCGTGCTTTCTCGACGCAAGCTGGTCGGGGCTCGACGTGACGCTGCTCGCGGCGCTGTTCGGCGTGTCGGCGTTCTGCTGGTCGGGGATCGGCA
Source organism: Alphaproteobacteria bacterium (assembly GCA_030039815.1). Classification (GTDB taxonomy): domain Bacteria; phylum Pseudomonadota; class Alphaproteobacteria; order ATCC43930; family CGMCC-115725; genus DATARH01. Next base: position 2,436 of record JASHUW010000438.1, on the reverse strand, counting down.
TCGCCGAGGCGGTGCGCCACGTGCCGCCCGCCCTGGTGCCCGAAGCCAGCGCCGGGATCATCGGCGTCACGTTTTTCGGCGCGCTGGCCGGGCCGACGCTGTTCAGCACCGTCGCCGCCATCGCGGGGACGGTGGTGCCGGCCTTCGCGATCCTCGGCGCGCTCGCGGCGCTCGGCACCGCGCTGCTGCTGCGGCGACGTTGATCATGCCATGTGCCCGATGTCGGCGGGGCGTCATTCCGCCGGCGTCGGCATCGGATGCGGCGCCGGAATGAAACGCCCGACAAAGCGCGGCAGGATCGGGCGGGCCTTGACCAGGAAATCCCAGGCCATCAGCAGCGCGCCGAGCGCGAAGACCACGTCGCCCGGGAGCCGCATCCACTGCCAGAACAGGGTCGTGTCGTAAAATTCCTGGCTGCGCGCATAGGCGAGCCCGTGCTCGTAGACGGCGTCGAGCTGCGGCCAGCCGATCGGAAAGAAGTTGAGCACGATCCACAACAGCAAACCGGCATTGTAGAGCCAGAACGCCCAGCGACCGAGCCGCTCGCCGAACGGCTGGCTGTCGGCGGCGGCATAGCGCAGACAGAAGTAGATCAGGCCGATGCCCAAGAGACCGAACGCACCAAACAGCGCCGTATGAGCATGGTTGAGGGTGAGGAAGGTGCCGTGCTCATAGTAGTTGATCAACGGCGCGTTGAGCGTGCCGCCGCCGAACACGCCGGCGCCGACGAAATTCCAGAACGCCGCGCCAATAATGTAGGTATAGGCAAGGCCGTATTTGAACTGGCGTTCCGCCTGGATCAGGCGGCGATGCTGGATCGCCTCGATCACCAGCAGCACCAGCGGCAGCACCTCGATGAACGAGAACATCGTGCCGAGCGGCACCCACAGCCCGGGTTCGCCGGCCCAGTAAAGATGATGGCCGGTGCCGAGCACGCCGCCGAGGAAAATGAGGATCAGCTCCAGGTAGACCGAGCGCTCCGCGAGCTGGCGGGAAACGAGGCCCACCGCCATCAGCAGATAGGCGCTGATCGCCGCGGCGAAAAACTCGAAAGACTGCTCGACCCAGAGATGAACGACCCACCAGCGCCAGAAATCGGCGATCGTGAACGACTTCTCGATCCCGGTGAGCGGGATCATGCCGAACACGTAGAGCAGCGCGATGTTGACCGTCGACGCCCAGATCAAGTGTTCGAGTCTGATCCGGCCGGTCCAGAACTGCCGCGTCGCCGCCCTGAGCTTCGCGCCGGTCGGCCACAAGGCGCGGAACACCAAGAGGCTCCAGATCACCAGACCGGCGAAAAAGCCGATCTGCCAGGCGCGGCCGAGCTGAATGTAGGAAAGTCCCTGGTTGCCGAACCAGAACCAGCCGTCCTTGATGTATCCCATGATGCCGAGATAGTCGCCGGCGACCGCGCCGACGACGATCAGCAAGGTCACCCAGAACAGAAGCTCGACAAGAAAGCCCTGACCCGCGGGCTCGCCGCCACTGATCGCCGGCGCGAGGAACAGCGCGGCGCCGATCCATGACAATCCGATCCACACGATCGGCGTTTGGATATGAACGTCGCGCAGAAAATTGAACGGCAGGAAGCGGTCGACCTCGATGCCGTAGAAGCTCGCCCGGTCGGAGTAGTAATGCGCCATGATCGAGCCGACGAGGATCTGCAGCAGCAGGACCAGGGCGACGACGAGGAAATATTTGCCGATGCGCCGCTGGCTCGCCGTCAGCGGCGCGAAGGCCGCCAGCACCGGGTCCATCGGCGACTGGTCGGGGTCATTGAGAAAGCGCTGGTAAATGAACAGCACGGCGCCGAAAGCGAAAAACGTGAAACAGAAGCTGATCCAGGTCCATCGGAAGGTGCTGGTGGTTGGCGTGTTGCCGACGAGCGGCTCGAAGGGCCAGTTTTGCGTCCACGATGCGGATGTGCCAGGCCGGCGCGCGACCGTCGTCAGCGACGAGTAGATCAGGAAATCGGCGGTCTCAGCAGCGCTTTGCGGATCGAGGCTGTAGGCCTGGGTCCAGCCTCTGGCGAAATCCTGCCGCAACAGCGATTGCACGATCTCGCTGCGCAGCGCCGGAATGGCGGCGGCGAGCGGCGCCGGGAGGGATACGACGTCCTGGGTCAGGTCGACCCCCTGGAGCTCCGCGCGCATCGCGGCCTCAACCGAGGCGCGCTGCTCCGCGGTCAGGTCCGCGAGTGCCTTGCCGGGGTTGGCCCTGGCGACATTCTCTGCGGTCAGCTGGGCAAGCCGGACGAGATTGGCCGCGGTGTAATCCTCGCCGAAATACGACCCCATGCCATAGATGCTGCCGTAATCCATCAGATCGGCCTTCTGGAACCCGGACTTGCCGGCGACGATGTCACCGGCCGACATGAGAACGGTTCCGTCGGGCGAGACGAAGCGGTCGGGAAGCGGCGGCGCCTGCCGATAG
>JASHUW010000437.1 GCA_030039815.1 Alphaproteobacteria bacterium | reverse complement strand
ACGGATATCTTGATATCGGGCATTCCGGTAGGCGTGACCGGGAGTTCCGCCTGTTCTACGGTTGGCATTCTCAGTGGACTTTCTAGGGTTGATGCGTGGATCGGTTAGGCGAAGGTTCCTGCTGAAGGGTCAAGCGAAGTAGCTGGCTTTGAGCGTGGTGTAGGCCTGGTTGATGATCTTCAGCTTTTCCTCCGCTGCCTTGTCGCCGCCATGGGCGTCGGGATGGTGCATTTTAACCAGCACCTTGTAACGCGCTTTGAGCGTCGTCTGGGTAAAGGGTGGCTCCATGTCGAACACCGCGAGCGCCTGGTCACGCGCCGAGGCGGCGCGCGTCGAGGCGTCGGCGCCGGGCGAGCGCGCGTGGCGCCGCTGCCCGCCCCCACCATTCTCGCCGTAGACGCCGAAATGATCCCGCATCCGCGCCTCATAGGCCGGACCGTGGCGCTGGCCGAGCTTCCAGCTCGGCCGCTGCCAGACCGTGTCGCGACGGATATCAGCCTCGATCTCGCGCTCGCTCATCCCGGCATAATAGTTCCACGCCGCGTTGTAGGCGCGCACATGGTCGAGGCAGAACCAGAGATAGTTGTCGAGTTCCAGACGCGAGCGCGGCGCGCGGTACTCCCCGGCGCCATCGCAGCCGGGATGATTGCACAACCGGGCCGGCGGCTCCGGTTCGGCAATCTGCACCGGTTCGAACACGACGCGTCTCATCAGCTCAGTATGGGTAGCTTACCACGATGTGACAAGGATTCGCGGCGGGTTCCTGGAATGCACTGTTGAGTGTCCCTGTCCGCCATTGGCGGAGCGGGAGGGGCCTAGCGCGGAGTGCTGGGAGGGTGAGGTGGGAATGCTCGGATGCCTCCGGAATCCCCTCATCTGACCTCTCCGCCCGCAGGGGCGGAGAGGGATGTAGTGTCGCGCTTGAACCCGGCATGGCTGGCGACGAAGCCCAGCCGCTCGTAGAAGCGATGCGCGTCGGGGCGCGAATTGTCGCTGGTGAGCTGCACGAGCGTGCAGTCCAGGGCCCGCGCGGCCTCGATCGCGTGGCGGATCAGCTGCTCGCCGATCCCCAGCCCACGGCAGCCGGCACTCACCCGCACGCCCTCGATCTGGCCGCGCTTTGCGCCGCGCCGCGCGAGGCCGGGAATGATGGTGAGCTGCAGGCAGCCGATGACCTTCCCCTCCCGCTCCGCGACCAACGCGGTATTACCGCCCTGCGCCGCCATGTCATCGAAAGCTTTGAGGTAGGGGCCGATATCGGCCGGGTCCTCGCGCGCGCGACCGAGCGGATCGTCGGCGAGCAGCGCGACGATCGCCGGCACATCGGCACGGCGAGCGGGGCGGATCCAGATTTCGCTCATAGAACCACTTTAATCGTCTTTCCCGGCAAAGCGGGGATCCAGCGCGACCGCACCGTCGCTCGCTTTGGGCCCCCGCCTACGCGGAGTTGAAGGAGCCACAAAAAAAACCGGCCCGTGTCGCCACGGGCCGGCTGTCTTGATCGAAGCTGGGCAGGCTTAGAAGTCCATCCCGCCCATGCCGCCGCCCGGCGGCATCGCGGGCATGGCGCCCTTCGGCTCCGGCTTCTCCGCGACCATGGCCTCGGTGGTGATGAGGAGGCCCGCCACCGATGCGGCGTCCTGCAGCGCGTGCCGCACGACCTTGGTCGGGTCGATGATGCCCGCCTTGATCATGTCGGTGAACTCGCCCTTCTGCGCGTCGTAGCCGTAGGTCGTGTTCTTGCTCTCCAGAAGCTTGCCGACGACGATCGACCCGTCGCTGCCCGAATTCTCGACAATCTGCCGCACCGGCGCCTGCAGCGCACGGCGGACGATGTCGACGCCGACCTTCTGGTCGTTGTTGCTCGGGGTGAGCGAGTCGAGCGCCTTCGACGCGTAGAGCAGAGCCGCGCCGCCGCCGGCGACGACGCCCTCTTCCACCGCGGCGCGGGTCGCGTGCATCGCGTCGTCGACGCGATCCTTGCGCTCCTTCACCTCGACCTCGGTCGAGCCGCCGACGCGGATCACCGCGACGCCGCCCGCCAGCTTGGCCAGGCGCTCCTGGAGTTTCTCGCGGTCGTAGTCGGAGGTGGTCTCCTCGATCTGCTGGCGGATCTGGGTGCAGCGGCCCTCGATGTCGGCCTTTTTGCCCGAGCCGTCGATGATCGTGGTGTTCTCCTTCTCGATCCGCACCCGCTTGGCCTGCCCGAGCATGTCGAGCGTCACGTTCTCAAGCTTGATGCCGAGGTCTTCGCTGATCACCTGGCCGCCCGTCAGGATCGCGATGTCTTCGAGCATGGCCTTGCGGCGATCGCCGAAGCCCGGCGCCTTGACCGCCGCGACCTTGAGGCCGCCGCGCAGCTTGTTGACGACCAGCGTCGCCAGCGCCTCACCCTCGACATCCTCGGCGATGAGCAGCAACGGACGACCGCTCTGCACCACCGACTCGAGCACCGGCAGCATCGCCTGCAGGCCCGAGAGCTTTTTCTCGTGGATCAGGATGTAGACGTTCTCCAGCTCGGCCAGCATCTTCTCGGCGTTGGTCACGAAATACGGCGAGAGATAGCCGCGGTCGAACTGCATGCCCTCGACCACGTCGAGCTCGGTCTCGAGGCTCTTCGCCTCCTCGACCGTGATCACGCCCTCGTTGCCGACCTTCTGCATCGCCTCGGCGATCT
>JASHUW010000436.1 GCA_030039815.1 Alphaproteobacteria bacterium | reverse complement strand
ATCCGCACCTTCCTGGGGCAGGACCGCGACGCGCTCGGCCGGCAGAGCGAAGGGCTCAAATACGATCCGCAGCTGATGCTGGTCGGCGACGCCGACATCCAGGCGCGCTGGTACACTCGGCTGAAACGCGAATATCGCGCCGCGCGCGCCGAGAACCGGCCGTTTGAGAACCCGGTCGAAGCGCGCACCTTGCGCTGGCGCAGTTAGGAGCCATCAGATGAGCGACGCGATCGACAAGGCGCTCGCCGAGATCAAGTTCGACGGCGACGGGCTCGTCCCGGCGATCGCCCAGCAGCACGACACCGGTGAAATCCTGATGGTCGCCTGGATGAACCGCGACGCGGTGCGGGTGACGCTCGCAGAAGGCCGGGCGTGCTACTGGTCGCGCTCGCGGCAGAAACTGTGGCGCAAGGGCGAGACCTCGAACCAGGTGCAGCACCTCAAGGAATTCCGCCTCGACTGCGACGGCGACACGGTGCTGCTGCAGGTCGACCAGGAAGGGGTCGCCTGCCATACCGGGCGGCGCAACTGCTTCTTCCGCGCCTGGCGCGACGGCGGCTGGGTCGAGATCGCCCCGCCGCTGGTGTCGCCCGAGGCGCTGTATGGCGACACGCCGACTTAGTGGCAGACCAGCGGACCGGGAGGCGGCGGGGGCAACGGCCGGCCGGCGCACTGGTTATTGTAGTTGGCCACGGCCTGGTTATAGTGCGCGGTCGCGGCCTGCGAGGCGGCGATCAGGTCGCCATTCGATTGCCTGAAGGCCGCGTCGCGCTGCGCCAGAAGCTGGCGGAATTGCGCCTGCGCTTGCGGGTCGTTGACGTTCATCTGCGCACGCGCCGCCGCCAGCTGGCGGTCGAGGCTCACGACACGCGATCGCGCGGCGCCGAGTTCGCTCTGTTTCGTCTGCATGTCGGTATTGGCGTCGTCGACCGACTGCTTGAGGCAGTAGCAGGTCAGCTCGGGTCCCGGCGGCATCTGCGCCAGCGCCGGTGCGGTCAAGGCAGCGCACAGCAGCGCGCCCAAAGCAACGCGAACCATCGTCATCTGAAGCTCCATTTTTTTCGGATTTTTGGGACCTCGCTCAGCGCGACATCACCACCGGGATCTTCGATTCCATGATGATGTGGCGTGTCGCGCCGCCGAAGATCATCTGGCGGATGCGGCTTTGCGTGTAAGCGCCCTTGAGCATGAGGTCGGCGCCCGCCGCCATGGCTTCCTGGAGGAAGGATTCGCCCTGCGGCTTCTGGCGGCCGACCGCGGTGCGCAGGCTGACCTTAAAACCATGGCGTTCCAGCGTACGCGCGAGCTCGTCGCCGGTGGGCCCGGGTTCGGGCATATGCTGCGGCCCGACCGCGACGACGACGACCTCCTTGGCCTTTTCGAGAAACGGCATGCCGAGCGCCACCGTGGTCGCCGTCTCGGTGCTGCCGTTCCACGCCACGGCGACGACCTCGCCGAGGGTCGGCGGCGAGTCCTTCGGCACCATCATCACCGGCCGGCCGCTTTCGAACAGCGCGTCCTCGAGCGTCGCCTCGGCGATCGAGGCGAGCTTTTCCGGCTGTTCGACGAGAATCAGGTCGTAGACCCGGCCGCTCATCCCGACGACCGCGTTCTGCCGCCCGTCCTCCTCGCGCCATGACGCGCTGGGGCCGGGATTGTCGGGCGAGACCGGGCCGATCGGCACGCCCTGCGCGCTCATGAAGTCGCGGAACAGCCGGCGCGCCTGATCGCGCCGGTCATGCCCCTCGCGCTCCAGCGTCCGGTCGACCTCGGACGAGATGGAAAACCCCATCTCGCCGCCGAACACCACCGCATATTCGGTCGTGAGGCTGTGCAGACCGACGATATGGCTGTTGAACCGCCGCGCCACTTTGAGCGCCGCTTCGAGCACCGGGCCGGCATTGCCGTCGCCGATGACGGCCAGAAGATTTTTCATCGTCCACCCCGCTCGCGAGGCCCTGTCGCGAATCGCCACAGGCGCCGTTTTGGCGATCATATACCAGCCTCTGGCGCACGGCGAGAGCGGCCCCATTGGCCTACGGCATAGACCCTACGGCAGCCCCCGACTAGAGTGGCCGCGCCATTGCGTCGCCGGGGGGCTGCACAGCATGAACAGGGGATTGACGCGAAAGTTGCACGCGGCGCTCGTCGCGCTCTGTGCGGTGACGGCGCTGATCGCCGCGGCGCATGCCGAGACCGTCACCTTCGGCACCGACTGGAAGGCCGAGGCCGAGCATGGCGGCTACTACCAGGCCATCGCCACCGGCATCTACAAGAAATACGGGCTCGAGGTCGAGCTTCGCCAGGGCGGGCCGCAGGTCAATCACGCGCAGCTGCTGGCGGCGGGGGTGCTCGACTTCAATCTCGCGTCGAACTCGTTCGGGCCGTTGAATTTCGCGCAGCAGAACATCCCGATGGTCGCGGTCGCGGCGATGTTCCAGAAAGACCCGTCGGTGCTGATCGCCCACCCGAACGAGGGCAATGACAGCTTCGCCGCATTGAAGGGTAAGCCGATCATGATCAGCGGCGACACCCGCACCGGCTGGTGGCTCTTCCTGAAGCAGAAATTCGACTACACGGACGACCAGATCCGCCCCTACAATTTCAGCGTCGCGCCATTTCTCGCCGACAAGAAGGCGATCCAGCAGGGGTATCTGTCGAGCGAGCCTTATACGATCGAGAAGGCGGGCGTGAAGCCGGTGGTGCTGTTGTTGGCCGATGCGGGGTATGCGAGTTACGGCTCGATCATCCAATGCTCGCTGAAATTGGCGCAGGAGAAGCCCGATCTGGTACAGCGCTTCGTGAATGCCAGCATCGAGGGCTGGTACAGCTATCTCTACGGCGATCCGTCTCCGGGCAACGCGCTGATCAAGAAGGACAATCCCGAAGAGAACGACGACCTGATCGCCTACGGCATCGCGAAGATCAAGGAATACGGCATCGTCGACAGCGGCGACGCCAAGACCATGGGCATCGGCGCGATGACCGATGCGCGCTGGAAGGACTTCTTCGACACGATGTCGAAGGCCGGGCTCTACCCCGCCGGCATGGATTACAAGAAGGCCTACATGCTGCAGCTCGTCGATAAGAAAGTCGGGATGAAGCCCTGAGCCATGTCGCTTGTTGGCTCATCGATTTTTTCGCCTCCCCCGGACTTGACCCGGGGGTCCACGGATAGCCGGCAATTATTCGTGGATGGCCGGATCAAGTCCGGCCAAGGCGCTTGAAGGATGATTTCGAGCTTTTCGGAGCCTGCGGTAGAGGTCGCTGAGGCCGCACCGATCCTCGAGTTGATCAATGTTTCCAAACGCTTCGGCTCGGGTCTCGAAGCGCTCGCCGCGGTCGATCTCCGTGTCGGGCGCGGCGAGTTTTTGAGCCTGCTCGGCCCGTCGGGCTGCGGCAAGAGCACGCTGTTGCGCATCGTCGCCGGGCTGACCCCGCCGAGCGCCGGCGATTGCCGCCTGGCGATCGATCGCGCCTCCGGCCGCCTCGGCTTCGTGTTTCAGGACCCGACGCTGATGCCGTGGAGCACCGTGATCGCCAATGTGCTGCTGCCGTTCCGCATCGCCCGGCGTCGCGGCGCCGAGCCGCGCGACAAGGCCGCCGCCGCGATCCGCGCCGTCGGCCTCGCCGGGTTCGAGGATTCCTATCCGCACCAGCTCTCCGGCGGCATGCGGATGCGCGTATCGATCGCCCGCGCGCTCGTCACCGAGCCTGATTTGCTGCTGCTCGACGAGCCGTTCGCGGCGCTCGACGAGATCACCCGGCTGCAGCTCAACGACGATCTGCTGCGCCTGTGGGAGCGCTACCGGCCGACCATCGTTTTTGTCACGCACAGCGTGTTCGAGTCGGTCTATCTGTCGACCCGGATCGCGGTGATGACCGCCAGGCCGGGCCGGATCGCCGCCGATCTCACCATCGACCTCGCGCAGCCGCGCAGCCGGGCGACGCGCCTGTCGCCGGATTACGCGGCCATGTGCGAGCGCGTCTCGGCGACGCTGGCGCAAGCGATGGGAACGCCATGAACCGGGTCTGGCTGCGCGTCATCGCGCCGCTCGCGGTCGGCGCGCTCTTCCTCGCGCTGTGGCAGGCGGCGGCACGGCTGTCCGGTGTGCCGGTCTATATCCTGCCGGCGCCCAGCGACATCGCGGGGAGCCTGTGGGTCGACGGACCGAGCCTCTTGGGCTCCCTCCTGGTGACTCTCCGCATCACCTTGGCGGCGCTCGCCGCGGCGGCGATCATCGGCGGGTTGATCGCGCTTGTGTTCTCGCTGTCGCGGGTGATCGAGATCAGCTTCTTCCCCTACGCGGTGATCCTCCAGGTGACGCCGATCGTCGCGATCGCGCCGCTCATCATCATCTGGGTGCACACGCCGTTCCTTGCGCTGTTGACCTGCGCCTGGATCGTCGCCTTCTTCCCGATCGTCTCGAACACGACCGTCGGGCTCAACAGCGCCGACCGGAACTTGTTGGCGCTGTTCAAGCTTTACGGCGCGTCGCGCGGCCAGGTGCTGTGGTTTCTGCGCGTGCCGACGGCGTTGCCCTATTTCCTCGCGGGCCTGAGGATCAGCGGCGGCCTGGCGCTGATCGGCGCGGTCGTCGCCGAGTTCGTCGCCGGCACCGGCGGCGCCGAGACCGGCCTCGCCTATCGCATTCTCGAAGCCGGCTATCGCCTGGCGATCCCGCGCCTCTTCGCGGCGCTGTTCCTGTTGTCGGTCACGGGAATCGCGATCTACCTGGTGCTCGATTTCATCTCGCGGCGCGTCTTGCGCCGCTGGCATGAAAGCGTCACGGCGGAGGGAGAGGAATAAAAAAACACATCAGCGCAGAGGTTGCGGAGGGTGCGCAAAGGACGCGAAGGCGTCGCGACGTCGGATATCGCCTTTGTCCTCGCATCCTTTTGCCTATCGCGCGCAAAGCGCGCAATCCTCACCCTTTGCGTACCCTCCGCGAACTCGGCGCCAAAGCGTTCTTTTTACCCGCGGCCGACAAACGGCATCTTGGTCGCCATCACCGTCAGGAACTGGATGTTCGCCTCGGGCGTGACCGTGGCGCAGAGCACGACCGAGCGCGCGACGTTTTCCACATCCATGGTCGGCTCGATCATCGTCTCGCCATTGGCCTGCTGGACGCCGCGGGTCATGCGCTGGGTCATCTCAGTGAGGGCATTGCCGACATCGATCTGGCTGCACGAGATGTTGTATTTGCGGCCGTCCAATGAGGTCGACTTGGTGAGGCCGGTGACCGCGTGCTTGGCGGTGGTGTAGGCGATCGAGTTGGGCCGCGGCACATGCGCCGAGATCGAGCCGTTGTTGATGATCCGGCCGCCCATCGGCTGCTGCTCCTTCATCATGCGGAACGCCTGCTGCGTACACAGAAACGTGCCGTGGACGATCGAGCCGATGACCCCGTTCCACTTCTCCCATTCGAGGTCTTCGATGAGCGCGGCGGCGCCGAACCCGGCATTGTTGAACAGCACGTCGAGCCGGCCGAAGGCGGCCTTGGTCTTCTGAAACAGCGCCTCGACCGATTTCGGGTCGGCGACATCGGTCGGCACGCCGATCGCCTTGCCCTGCATCGCCTCGATCTCGCCGACAACGGCATTGAGCGGCTCGGGCCGACGGCCGGCAACGACCAGCGCAAACCCCTCGC
>JASHUW010000435.1 GCA_030039815.1 Alphaproteobacteria bacterium | reverse complement strand
GATCCGCGCCTTCGCGCCGCTGCTCAAGGCCAGCGGAGAGGGCGTCATCGTCAATATCTCGTCGGGGGCGGCGCAGCGCGGCACCGGCAGCAGTATCATTTATGGCGCCTCCAAGGCCGCGCTCGACACGATGAGCATGGCGCTGGCGCGGGTGCTGGCCCCGGAGGTTCGCGTCGTCGTCGTGGCGCCGGGGATGGTGCATACCGGCTTTGTCCCCGGCCGCAGCGAGGAGGCGATGCTCCGGACAGCGATGGCGACGCCCTTGAAGCGCCAGATCGAAGCCGAGGACGTCGCCCTGGCGGTGCTGGCTTGCGTTACCCATCTGAAGTTCACCACCGGCTCCGTCGTCAACGTCAACGGCGGCGGCCACCTCTAGGATTCTCGATCCGATGCCTCTGCCTGCCATCAACAAGCAGCGGGAAATCATCGACCGGCGCGCGCTCACCGAGGCGCTGAAGGCGCTCGTCGCCGACACCGCGACCCCCGACCGCGCCCAGGTCCTCGCGCTGCTGCGCGAGGCGATGAACCGCGGTCGCGCCGAAATCCGGGCGCGGTTCGAAGCCGGCGGCAGCGCCGCGCATTGCGTCGCCGAGCAATGTTTCCTCGTCGATCAGCTGATCCGCGTGCTGTTCGATTTCGTCGTCGAGCACGTCTACCCGCTCGCCAACCCGACCGAGGGCGAGAAGCTGGCGGTGGTCGCGGTCGGGGGCTACGGGCGCGGCGAGATGGCGCCCTATTCCGATGTCGACCTGTTGTTCCTCACCCCCTACAAGCGCACCCCGCACACCGAACAGGTGGTCGAGTATCTGCTCTACCTGTTGTGGGATCTGCGGCTCAAGGTTGGCCATGCGACGCGCTCGGTCGACGAGTGCCTGCGCTACGCCAAGACCGACCTGACGATCCGCACCGCGCTCTTGGAGGCGCGCTACATCTGGGGCGAGCAGGCCCTTTTCGCCCAGCTCAGAACCCGCTTCGACAGCGAGATCGCGCGCGGCACGGCGGCGCAGTTCATCGAACAGAAGCTCGCCGAGCGCGACGCCCGCCACAAGCGGGTCGGCGACAGCCGCTACCAGCTCGAACCCAACATCAAGGAGGGGAAGGGCGGGCTCAGGGACCTGCACACGCTGTTCTGGCTGGCGAAATACATCTACCGCATCGACGACGTCGCCAAGCTCGTCGACCTCAAGGTGCTGTCCGAGGACGAGTCGCAGCGTTTCGCCCGCGCCCAGGAGTTTCTGTGGACGGTGCGCTGCCACCTGCACTACCTCGCGGGTCGCGCCGAGGAGCACCTCACCTTCGACATGCAGACCCGCATCGGCGAGCGCATGGGCTACCGCGAGCATACCGGCAGCCGCGGCGTCGAGCGCTTCATGAAACACTATTTCCTCGTCGCCAAGGATGTCGGCGACCTGACCCGTATCTTCTGCGCGGTCCTCGAGGTCAACGAAAAGAAAGCCTCGCGCCGGCTCGCCTGGCTGCGCTGGGGCAGCGGCGTCAGCACCAGGAAGGGGCTGGCCGGCTTCGTGCTCGACGGCGGCCGGCTCAACATTCCGTCAAAGAACTTCTTCCACGACGATCCGGTCAACCTGCTGCGGCTCTTCCACGTCGCGCAGGAGCAGGAGCTCGACATCCACCCGCACGCGCTGCGCACGGTGACCCAGTCGCTGCGCCTGGCGAATGCCGAGTTGCGCGAGAACCCCGAGGCCAACCGCCTCTTCCTCGAAATCCTCACCTCGAAGAAGAACCCGGAAATCGCGCTGAGGCGGATGAACGAGGCCGGTCTCTTCGGCCGCTTCATCCCCGATTTCGGCCGCGTCGTCGCGCAGATGCAGTACGACATGTACCATGTCTACACGGTCGACGAGCACACCCTGTTCGCGATCGGCATCCTGCACCAGATCGAGGAGGGCGCGCTCAAAGCCGAGCTGCCGCTCGCCACCGCGATCGCGCCGACCATCTTGTCGCGCCGCGCGCTCTACCTCGCGGTGATGCTGCACGACATCGCCAAGGGCCGCGGCGGCGACCATTCCGAGCTCGGCGAGAAGGTGGCGCTGAAGCTCGGCCCCCGGCTCGGCCTCACCGACGAGGAGACCGAGACCGTCGCCTGGCTGGTGCGCTGGCACCTGTTGATGAGCGGCATCGCCTTCAAGCGCGACCTCACCGACCCGCAGACCATCCAGGGCTTTGTCGAGCGCGTGCAGTCGCCCGAGCGACTGAAGCTGCTCCTCGTGCTGACCGCCGCCGACATCCGCGCCGTCGGGCCCAAGGTGTGGAACGGCTGGAAGGCGGCGCTGCTGCGCGAGCTGTTCCACGCGGCGCACGATCTGATGACCGGCGGCGCCACCGCCGGCGCGCGCGATTCGCGCATCGCCGAGGCGCAGGACGAGGTGAGGAAGCTCCTCCCCGAGTTCACCGACCAGGAATTTGGCGCCTTTGTCGCCCGCGGCTACCCGTTCTACTGGCTCTCGCTCGACGCCGAGACCCATGCCCGGCACGCCCGCCTGATGCGCGAGGCCGACCGCAGCGGCGCCCCGCTTTCGGTCGAGACCCGCATCGAGCCGCAGCGCGGCGTCACCGAGGTGACGCTCTACACCGCCGACCACGCCGGGCTGTTCTCGCGCATCGCCGGGGCGCTCGCGGTCAACGGCTGCAACATCGTCGACGCCAAGATCATGACGATGACCAACGGCATGGCGCTCGATTCGTTCTGGGTGCAGGACCAGAACGGCGAGCCGGTCGACCGCCCGGACAAGCTCGCCCGCCTCTCGGTGGCATTCGAGAATGTGCTGACCGGCGACTTGAAGCCACACCGCGAGTTCGCCCGGCCGCCGGCGATCCAGAGCCGCACCAGCGTCTTCACCGTGCCGCCGCGCGTGCTCATCGACAACCAGGCGAGCTATTCGCACACGGTGATCGAGGTCAACGGCCGCGACCGGCCGGGCCTCCTGCACGAGCTGACCCGCGAATTGACCGGCCTCAAGCTGCAGGTGTCGAGCGCCAAGATCTCGACCTATGGCGAGAAGGTCGTCGACGTGTTCTACGTCAAGAACCTGTTCGGCACGAAGATCGAGCAGGACGACAAGCTCGACGAGATCCGCGCCGCGCTGACCGAGGTGCTCGCCAAGGGCAACCAGCCGCCGACCGCCGCGCCCAACCGCCGCGCCCGGGAGCCGGTCGCCGCTAAATAGCACAGTATTCTTCCCTCCCCTTGGCCGGGCTTGGCCCGGCCATCCATGAAGAGCCGGCGATCCGATGAACGGTGCTTGGCTCTACATCATGACCAACCGCCCGCACGGAATTCTATACGTC
>JASHUW010000434.1 GCA_030039815.1 Alphaproteobacteria bacterium | reverse complement strand
GGTTCGGCCGCGCCGTTCGTCGGCCTGTTCGGCACGGTGTGGGGCATCATGCGCAGCTTCAACGCGATCGCCGCGGCCAACAACACGAGCCTCGCGGTGGTCGCGCCCGGCATCGCCGATGCGCTCTTTGCCACCGCGATGGGGCTCGCGGCGGCGATCCCCGCGGTCGTCGCCTACAACAAGTTCACGGTCGAGATCGGCCGTTTCGCCGGCACGATGCACGGTCTCATCGGACGCAGCAGCGGCCTGTTGAGCCGCGCCGCGGTCGAAGGCGACTGAAGTGGCGGTCCGGCTTCCGCCCTCGGGCGACACCGGCGAGGAGAGCTACACCCCGCTCGCCGAGATCAACGTGACGCCGATGGTCGACGTCATGCTGGTGCTTCTCGTCATCTTCATGGTGGCGGCGCCGCTTCTCACCGTCGGCGTGCCGATCAACCTGCCGAAATCGAGCGCGGCGCAGGTCACCGCGCCGCAGCAGCCGCTGATCGTCTCGATCAACAAGGCGGGCGAAACCTTCATTGGCGACGACAAGGTCATGGGCGACGACCTCAAGAAGCAGCTCGGCGAGTTGGCGACGCAAGACCCGACGCGCATCGTCTATGTCCGCGGCGACCGCGAGATCGAATACGGGACGCTGATGGACCTGCTCGGCGAGGTGAACAGCGCCGGCTTTGTCAAGGTCTCGCTGCTCGCCGAGGCGGCCGGAGGAGCCCCGGCGAAACCGCCGGGCCAGTAATCCCCAGGGCTATCGCATCGCGAGAAATGCGGTAGCATCGTGCCCATGGAAGACATTTATTGCTTTGCCGGCAACCCGCTCGACCGCGTCAGCGAGCGCCGGCGCGACAGGGAATGGATCGCCGCGTTGCTCGCCGCGCCCGAGAGCCGCGCGCTGCCGCTCTACGACCTCAAGCCGGCGATCCACGACATGGAAAGCCCGGCGCTCGAATGGCAGCCGCTCGAACCCTGGCGCGAGCGCATCGAGAGCGGCGCGACCTGCATCTTTCTCGGCCTCGACGATGACGGCCGCGCCCACTTCGCCGTCGATGCGACGGGCGCCGACAGCGCCTCCAACGCCACCGCGGAGAATGTCGATGTGCGCGCGCTGGCGCCGCTGGTGCCGTCGGGCGACGCGGCGATCCTCGCCGAGGCCCGCTCGCTGATCGATTGGCACGCACGGCACGGCTACTGCGCGCAATGCGGCTCGCCAACCACGGTGTCGTCGGCCGGGTGGACGCGGCGCTGCCCGAATTGCCGGGCGAGCCATTACCCGCGCTCCGATCCGGTCACGATCATGCTGGTGGTGCGCGGCGAGCGCGCGCTCTTGGGCCGCAACAAGCGGCGGCCGGGGCAGCGTTTCTCGTGCCTCGCCGGGTTCATGGAGCCGGGCGAGACGCCGGAGGAGGCGGTGCGGCGCGAGGTGCGCGAGGAAAGCGGCGTCAAGGTCGGGCGGGTCAAATACCTCGCCGCGCAGCCGTGGCCGTTTCCCTCGACCTTGATGATGGGCTTTCTCGCCGAGGGGATCAGCGAGGACATCACGATCGACCCCGAGGAGATCGCCGAGGCACGCTGGTTCGAGCGCGCGGAAATCCGCGAGATGGTCGCGCGCGCCGCCAGCGGCGAGGACGACCCGAGCAGGGTATCGATCCCCCAACCGCTGGCGATCGCCCACCATTTGTGCCGGCGCTGGTCGAACGGCCTCGACGAGATTTGAGCGGGACCCGTTTCGATGCGCCGCATTCTTCTCGCTCTCGCGCTGGCGTTAGTTCTCGGCGGCGCCCCCGCCGTCGCCGCCGATATCACGGTGCTGAGCGCCGGGGCGATGCGTTCGGTGCTGCAGGAGCTGGTCACACCGTTCGAGGGCGGTACCGGAAACCACGTCACCTTCGCCTTCGGCACCGCGGGCGATGTCGAGAAGCGGCTGGAAGCGGGCGAGGCCTTCGATGTCGCGGTGGCGACCAAGCCGCGGCTGCAGAAGCTCGAAACCGCCGGAACGATCGTTCCTGGCAGCATCGTCGTGATCGGCCGCTCGCCGCTGGCGCTCGCGGTTCGCGCCGGCGCGCCGAAGCCCGACATCAGCTCGGTCGATGCCTTCAAGCGGGCAATGCTGGACGCCAAATCGATCGCCTACACCGACCCGGCGAGCGGCGGCACCAGCGGCATTCACATGGCGCAGGTCATGCGCGATCTCGGCATCGCCGACGAGATCAAGGCGAAGACAAAACTGGTCTCCGGCAAGCCCGGCGCACCGCCGGCGGTAGGCGAAGCCATCGCCCACGGCGACGCCGAGATCGGCCTGCAGCCGATCAGCGAGCTGGCCAACGTTCCCGGCATCGACATTGTCGGGCCGATTCCCGAGCCGTTGCAGACCCCGGATCTGACCTACGCCGCCGGTCTGCCGGCGAAAGGCGGCAATCGCGAGGCGAGCATCGCGCTCGTGAAGCTGCTCGTGGGCCCGGCGGGCGTGGCGGTCGTCAAGTCGAAAGGCCTCGTCCCCGACGATGGGCGCTAGCGGCGCACGGGTCGCCATCATCACCGGCGCGAGCGCCGGCATCGGGCTTCATACCGCGCTCGGCCTCGCGCGTGCCGGAATGCGGGTCGTCATGGTCGGGCGCAATCCACAGCGCATGGAGGCGGCCCGGAAGTTCGTCGCCGAACGGGTTCCCGGCGCCGTGCTCGATACCGCGCTCGCCGATTTTTCCAGCCTCGATGAGGTTCGCGCGCTCGCGGCCGACTTGCTCGCGCGGTGCGAGCGGATCGACGTGCTGGTCAATAATGCCGGCCTGATTTCGCGCCGCTACGCGGTCTCGGCCGAGGGCTACGAGGTGACCGTCGCCGTCAACCATCTCGCGCCTTTCCTGCTGACGAATTTGCTGCTCGACCGCCTGAAAGCCTCGGCGCAAGAGGACCAGCCGGCACGGATCGTCACCGTCGCCTCGCAGGCGCATCGCGGCGCGCGGCTCGACCTGGCGACGCTGACCCATCCGACGAACTGGACGCCGCTCTCGGCCTATGGCCGCTCGAAGCTCGCCAACGTCCTGTTCACCCGCGCGCTGGCAGAGCGCATCGACCCCGCCGTCGTCGTTGCGGCCTGCCTTCATCCCGGCGTTATCGCCACCGATATCGGCGACCGGGCCGGAACGATCGCCGGGCTCGGCTGGCGGCTCGCCAAGCTGTTCCTGCCCGGCCCGGACAAGGGCGCGGCGACCTCGATCTTTCTCGCGACCGTCGCCGATCCGACGCCGTTTCACGGCGCCTATGTCGTCGGCAAACGGATCGCGGAGCCCGACGCCGCGGCGGGCGACGCGCGCCTCGCCGAGGCACTGTGGCAGGAAAGCGCGCATCTCGTCGGGCTGTGATCAGATATTCAGCCGGTTGAAGATCGGGGTGGGCAGGAGGCGGATCGCCAGCATGATCCAGCGCCAGAACCACGGCGCGTAGACCACCGGTCCCCCGCGATCGGCGGCGCGGCGAACGACCGCGGCGACGGTTTCGGGGCTCGCCCACATGAGGCCCTTGCGATTGGCAAAGCCCTCGGTCATCGGCGTGATGACCGGCCCCGGCTTGACGATCACGGCGCGGGGACCCGAGTTCGCGAAGCGATGGGCGACCCCCTCGACCAGCGTCGCGAGGCCGGCCTTGGCGGCGCCATAAACGAAATTGACGCGCCGGCCGCGATCGCCCGCGGCCGAACCCAGCACCACCAACGACCCGTGCCCCTGCCGCTCCAGCGCCTCGGCGGCAACCAGCGCCCAGGCGGCCGCCGTGGTGAAATTGATCCGGAGGCTCGCCCGCGCCGTCGCCGGGTCGCGTTCTGCAGCTTTCTGGTCGCCAAGTACGCCATAGGCGAGCAGCACATGATCGATCCCGCCCAGCGCGGCGATAAAGCCGACAAAGGCCTCGGCGACATCGCCGTCGTCGGCGAGGTCGCGCAGCGCGGTCTCGACCCGCGCGGCGCCGCGCAGCCGCAAATCGGCGGCGATCGCCGCAAGGCGCTCGGGCTGGCGCGCGACCAGCAGCAATTCCGCGCCCTCGCCGGCGTAAAGCCGCGCGGTCGCCTCGGCGATCGCCGAGGTCGCGCCGAGGATGATGACCTTCATTGGCTCACCCTCCGCCAGAAGCTCGAGGAGAAGCCGGGATCGACATGCCGGGCAAACGCCTGCCAGTTCGGATATCCGGCGCGAAACATCGCGGCCGGGACGCGGCCGTCTTTCGCCGGATAGAGCCGTCCACCGGCCTCGCGGACGATCGCGTCGAGCCGTTCCATGAGCGCCAAGGTCGACGCCCCGCGATTGGCGAAATCGAGCGCCAGCGTGGTGCCGGAACGCGGGAACGACAGCATGCCCGGCGAGGGCGTCTCGCCGAAGGTCTTCAGCACCGCGAGGAACGACCCCTGCCCCGACGCGGAGATCGCCCGCAGCATGGCCGTGGTTGCGTCGTGCGCGGCGTCCGGCGGCACCACCGACTGGTACTGGTAGAGGCCGCGCCTGCCGTACATGCGATTCCACCCGGCGATCCGGTCGAGAGGGTAGAAGAACGGCTCGTAGGGCATGGCCGTCCGCCCTGCCTTGCGCCGGCCGTTGCGGTAGTACAGCTCGTTGAAGGCGCTGACCGTCAGCTGGTTGAGGGCAATCCCCGGCAGATCGAAGGGCAGGCTGGACCCGCGGCGCTGTTTTCGCGGCGCCAAGGGCCCGGTCGCGGCGTGGCGCGCGCGGCTGAAGAGTCCGCGGCCCAGCGCACCGCCCGCAGCCAGGCAATCGATCCAGGCGACGGTATAATCGAACCCGCCGTCGCTCTCCTCGGCGAGCGGGAAGAACGCGTCGAGCGAGGCGAAGGGGATGGTTTCGACCTCCATCATCGCGCTGGCGATCGGCATCGCCTCGATCTCGACCCAGGCGATGAGGCCGGTCAGCCCCAGCCCGCCGATCGTTGCCGCGAACAGGCCGGTGTTGTCGTCGGCGCCGAGTTCGACCGCCGTACCGTCCGAGCGCAGCAGCCCGAGCCGTCGCACCCAGCGCCCGATCGTGCCGGCGCGATGGTGGTTCTTGCCGTGAACGTCGTTGGCCACCGCACCGCCCAGCGTCACGAAACGCGTTCCCGGCGTCACCGGCAGGAAGAAGCCGCGCGGGACGAGGATCGCGAGCAGCGCGTCGAGCGAGATGCCGGCCTCGGCGCGCAAAATCCGCGTCTCCGGGTCGAAGGCGACGGCGCGATCGAGGCCCGACATGTCGATGACCGCGCCGTCGGGATTGAGCCCGCTATCGCCGTAGGATCGGCGCAATCCGATCGCGAGCAGCTTGCCGCCGGCTTCGGCGCCTTCGCCGACAAGCGCCGGCAATTCGTCACGCCAATGCGGACGCGCCACCGCGTGCCGCGCACGGAGCACGCGGCCCCAGGACACGAGATCGTCGCTCGGCACAAATCGCGTCACAGGGCAACGCTACGACGATATGGTTAACAAACCTCCCGCGCGGCGGCGCGCGGGGCGGAAACTTCAATCGGCGCGAGCGCCTCCAGCCTCAGATAGACGTCGGCAAGATGACGGTCGACGGCCTGACGCACCGGCGCCGTCGCCTCCTTCTGCTTGGCGATCGTGTCGCTGACGAAAGCCTCGCGCGGCGCCTTGGCGCTTCGCCGCGCGGCGCGGCGCATCTCGGCGCGGTCCCCCTGGCCGTCGGGCAGCCCGAAATGCGGCAGGATCCTTGTCCACACCGCGTCCGGCAGCTCGCGGTAATTGATTGCCACCCCGCCGCCCAGGTGCCAGTGATCGAGAATCGCGGCGCAGGTCTTCGCGAGCACGCGCGCATAGTGTTCCTCACGCGTCATCGCCTCACCGCCGTCGATCCCATAGATTTGCGGCGGCAGAGCGCCATGAACGACCTGCGCCCCGGGCGCACGCATCTGCGACACCATCACCTCGACCGGGTCGCGGTAGAGGAAGACCCAGGGAACGTCCGGGAAAGCGGCACGAAACAGCGGCAGCGCCAGCGTATGCCAGCAATCGAGCTTCAGCACGTAATCGCGCTCCTCGGCGAACCGCCGTCGTCCTAGCGCCGCGACCATCGCCCGCAACGCGCGGATCGCGCCGGCGGGCGGCCGGTCAGTCGGCTGGCCGGCCATCTGCACGATGGCGTCGAGCGGCGGCGCCTCGGAGACGACGATATTCTGCGGCAGCGCCGCCAGCATCTGCGAGACAAGGGTCGAACCGCAGCGCGACATGTGAAAGATGAAGCCGCTGGGTTGGAGGGCGTCGGCGAACTCGGCGCGCTCGACAAAATCGTCGAGGGTCGTGCGATAGGGAAACGCCCGGTTGAACGGCCGGCTCAGCGCGCCGCGCAGAGGCTCCTCGAAAAACGGCGCGGTCAGCCGAACTCCGGCAAAGTGCGCCCACGCGACCACCGGCGGGTTCGACAACACATTGACCGAAACCGGCAGCCACGCCACCGAGGGCCATTCGACCGCGTTGGCCGGCGCCGGCAGCCAGCGGGTCAACCCGATCGGATCGGGAACGGACA
>JASHUW010000433.1 GCA_030039815.1 Alphaproteobacteria bacterium | reverse complement strand
CGGCAAGCCGGAGCCGCCGCCCGCGCCGGGCGCGCCGCCGGCTGGCGCCGCGTCCCCCGCCGAGGCGCCGCTCAAGCATTCGGTGAAGCCGATCGATGTCGTCGTGGTCGCCGACACCGACATGCTCGACGACCGGTTCTGGGCGCGGACCGGGAATTTCTACGGCCGCCGCGTCGTCGAGCCGATCGCCAACAATGCCGACTTCCTCGCCAACGCGATCGAGGTGCTGGCCGGCGGCGAGGACCTGATCGGCTTGCGCAGTCGCGGCACCGTGGCGCGGCCCTTTGTGGTGGTGCAGGACATCCAGCGCGAAGCCGAGGACCGCTATGCCGCCGAACAGCGCGGCCTCGAGGAGAAGCTCAAGCAGGCCCAGGCCAAGCTGCACAGCCTGACCGCGGGCGAGGGCGCCACCAACCCGGCCGCGCTCTCCGCCGAGCAGGCCAAGGAGATCGACAAGTTCCGCGCCGAGATGCTCGATACCCGCCGGCAGCTGCGCGAGGTGCAGGCGGCGCTGCGCCAGAACATCGAGAAGCTCAAGGTGATCCTCGAATTCTTCGATATCGCGCTGGTGCCGATCATCGTCGTCGCCGCGGCGGTCGTCATGGCCGCGCTCCGCCGGCGGCGCTGGCGCGCGACCCGCGCCTGAGCCCGGCGATGCGACGGCGCAGCCTCATCGCGCTCCTGGTCGCTTCCGTCGCTGCGGCGGCGCTCGCCGCGGTGGTCGTCGGGCGCGGCGACCGCGACGTCAGCCCGGCGCCGCGCGGCGAGCGGGCGCTGCCCGGGTTTGCCGACCGACTGGCGACGCTCGATTTCCTGCGGCTGCGGCGCGGCAACGTCACCGTCAACCTCAAGCGGCGCGACGGCAGCTGGACCGTGGTCGAGAAAGGCGGCTACCCGGCCGACCAGGAGCGCGTGCGCAAGCTGCTCTTGCAGCTCGCCGAGTTGGAGCTGGTCGAGCCTAAGACCGACCGGCCCGAGCTCTTGGCGCGGCTCGATCTCGACGACCCGGCCAACGGCAAGTCGACGCTCGTCGTCGCCGGCGACCGCAGCGGCGCCCTGGTCGGGCAGATCGTCATCGGCCGCCGCCGCCCGAGCGATATCGAAGGCGGCGAGGAAGGCGTCTATGTCCGCAAGCCCGACAGCGATCAGGCCTGGCTGGCGCGCGGCGCGTTCGTGCTCGGCGGCGGCGCGCTCTCGTGGCTCGATCGGCGCATCATCGACGTGCCCGCGGCGCGCGTCGCCGCGGTGGTGCTGACCGCCCCCGACGGCAACGCCGTCGTCGTCGCGCGCGGCTCGGCCGATCAGCCCTTCGCGATCGACGGCCTCGCGGCCGACGCCAAGCCCAAGCCCGACGAGGCGCTCGCCGCGCCGGCGGGCGCGCTCGAAGCGCTCGACCTCGACGATGTCGAGCCCGCCTCGGAGGAGCCGATGCCCGAGGACGGCGCGACGAGCGCCGCGTTCACCACTTTTGACGGGCTGGTCGTCGGGTTGCGCCTGTCGCCGCCGGACAAGGGGAACTGGCTGACAATCGACGTGACCGGCGACGGCAAAAGCGAGGCGCAAGCGAAGGCGCTTTCCGCGCGTCTCGCGCCGTGGCGCTTTGCGATCCCGGCGGCGCGCGCCAAGCTGTTGCGCACGACGCTCAACGACCTGCTGCTGCCGCGTGGTTCTTGAACTGGCTGGTGATGACCGAACATTTGCCGCCTTCGCCCTGCCTGGGCATCTGCATCATGGACCCGCGCACGCGGCAGTGCCGCGGCTGCCTGCGCACGGTCGAGGAGATCGCCGCGTGGTACGAGGCGACCCCGGCCGAGAAACGCGCGCTGATCGTCGTGCTCGCCGCGCGCCGCGCCGCGGCCGAAGAGGCTAAACGCAATGCGTAGGCGGTGCTTTTTATCGTCTTTCCCGCGAAAGTGGGAACCCAGGGGCAAAGGCTTGATCGCTCGCCCCTGGGCCCCCGCCTTCGCGGGGGCGACGAAAATGAGTTGCGTTCTGGTAATTTTGGGCCTCGCCGGGTGCAATTCGGTGAGCCTGCCCGGCTGGCCCAAGCCGCCGCCCGAAGGCGCGGCGAGCGCCGGCGCCTGGACCCGGCCGGGCGCCGACGCCGCGACCGTGGCCAGCGCCTATGACGAGTGCCTGTCCGCCGCCAACAGCGCGACCCGCACCGATTTCGACATCGACCAGGACATTTCGGCGAGCCGCGGCAGCGACCTGCAGCACTCGGACTTTGCCGGCGCCCCGCTGCGCGAGGCGCAGCAGACCGACCGCGACCGCTCGCAGACGATCCTCTCGTCATGCATGGAGCGAAAAGGCTTCAGCCCGGCCCGGTGATCTCATAACCAAGACCTCGTCCCAAAGACCCGATAACCACGAGCGGAACCGTCGATGAGCGCGCTTTACGCTTTCGCCCTGGCGATCCTGCAAGGGGTCACCGAGCTGTTTCCCATTTCGAGCCTCGGCCACGTGGTGATCGTGCCGTCGCTGCTCGGCTGGGCGATCGACCAGCATACGGCCGAATTCCTGCCCTTTGTCGTGGTGCTGCATGTCGGCACGGCGGCGGCGCTGCTGCTCTATTTCTGGCGCGAATGGCTGGCGATCGCGCTGGGTCTGTTCCGGCGTGGTCCCGACGGTGGCGACGCCCGGCGGGCGCTCGGCCTGATCGCCATCGCGACGGTGCCGGCGGTGGTGATCGGCTTTCTGTTTGAAAAGCTGGTGCGCGGGCTCTTCGCCTCGCCGCTGATCGCCGCGCTGTTTCTGATCGTGAACGGGTTTCTTTTGCTGCTCGGCGATTATCTGCGCGTGCAGGCGCAGCCGCGTTTGGGCCGCCAGCCGCAGGCGGGTGCGCTCGGCTGGAAAGGCGCGTTGACGATCGGCTTGTGGCAGTGTCTGGCGTTCATTCCCGGCATCTCGCGCTCCGGCGCGGCGATGGTCGGCGGCCTCGTCGCCGGGCTGCAGCATGCCGAGGCGGCGCACTTTTCGTTCCTCATCGCGACGCCGATCATCGCCGGCGCGGCGGTGCTCGAGGTGCCGAAGCTGTTGGCGCTGCCCGGCCACGGGCTCAGCGGCCTGGCGATCGCTTCGGGCGTCGCCGCCGGGGTCACCGCCTATCTCAGCATCGCCTTCCTGATGCGCTATTTCCGCCGCCACGATTTCGACGACGCGCTGGTGCCGTTCGCGATCTATTGCTGGGTGGCCGGCGCCGCGTCCGCGCTGGTCTTCATCTTCTAATTCCAGCTGTCATTGCGAGCGCAGTGAAGCAATCTCAGGCCGACCTGGCCCCCTACTGAGCGAGATTGCCGCGTCGCCTGCGGCTCCTCGCAATGACGTGTGCCTTAGAACCGGTGGCTGATAGGCGCGCCGGACGTCATCGCGCTCTGCCGCAGGTATTGCGCCAAGGCGTGCATCATCGACTGGTGGATGTCCTCGACGATGCCGTAATTCTCCGCCGCGACGTGCAGGTTGATGTCGGCGCGCTGGGCGCTGCGGCCGCCGGCGAACCCGGTCATCGCGATCGTGCCGACGCCGTTCTGCCGCGCCCAGTCGATCGCCCGCACGATGTTCTCCGAATTGCCCGAGCTGCTGATCGTCATCAAGACGTCGCCCGGCGCCGCCATCGTCCGCAGCTGGTAGGCGAAGATCTCCGCGTACTCGATGTCGTTGGCGATCGCGGTGATGAGTTCGAGATGCGAGGCGAGGCTGACGACGCGCGGCCTGAGCGCCGTGTCGGTCTGGATGCCCTTCAGGAAGTCGCACAGCAGATGGCCCGAGATCGCCGCCGAGCCGCCATTGCCGCAGGCGTAGATCATGCGCTTGCCCAGGATGGCGTCGCGGAGCATGGCGGCGGCGCGCTCGAACGTGGCGGGGTCGACGCTCGCCCAGGCGTGCGCTATCGCCTCGCGGTATCCGGTGAAATAGAAGCCGGCGCTGGGGTAGAGTTTGTCGGGAAAGCTCGCCATCAAGACCTCGTGTGAGGCGCCGCCGGGGTGGCGTCTCAAACCACGCCTCGGTTGACTCCTCGCCCAAGGCTCTATCATGGTTG
>JASHUW010000432.1 GCA_030039815.1 Alphaproteobacteria bacterium | reverse complement strand
AGTTCGCGGACTGCGGCTGGCGGGATCGAATCGAGCGTTGCCAAGCGCGGGATGACCTGGTCGACCAGTTCCGACGGCAGGTGTTGAATTACCGCATCCGCCTGTTCCGGCTCCAGATAGGCGAAGATCATCGCGACGATCTGCGGATGCTCGCTTTTGATCATCTCGGCGAGCACGCGCGGATCCTGCAACTGGACCGCCTCGATGCCGGCGAAATAGTCGCCTTGATTGAGTCGCGCCGCGAGGCGTTCGGCTTTGTCCGTGCCGAGGGCACGTTCGAGAACGCCACGAATGTAGGTGCTCGACCCGATGCCGATTGAGGTTTCCTGCAGCATCGTGTCGATAAATTCCTGGTAGACCGCGGTGACCTCGGTCTTCGAGATGCTGGAGATTCGCGCCATGGCCAGCGACAACAGGTTTATTTCGAGCTGGGTCATGTACTTCATGACTTCGGCGGCCGATTCCTCTCCAATCGACAGCATCACGACTGCCGATTTCTCGAGATCGGTCAGGCCGAGATCAGCTGGCTCGCTTAAGAGTGCTTCTGTCACCGGCTATCCATCCCCTGATGACCTGAGCCGTGCGAGCCGGGTCGCCCGCGACCAGCGTCTGTACGGTTTCGGCTTCAATGCTCAACACGTCCTGCGGCTCGCTCCTGGCCTGCGGCAGCGGGCGCATCGTCGGACTGCCGTCACCGGCATCGGCGGCAACGGCCGGAACACCCGCCCGAATCGCCGCAGTCCTAGCGGCGAGCGCGGCAGCAACCGCGGCCTGCATGGTGGTCAGCCGGCGCGTAAGGGGCAGAACGCCGCCAAGCAACGCCAGGAGGCCCGCCGCTGCGAGCAGCGCGTTCTGACCGACCGCGCCCGCCCAGGGTTCGCGCCACCATGGTCCCGCGGCCGTAATCGACAGCGCATCGGGCGACTCGAACGGTAGGTCGACGACCGTCACATGTGCGTTCTGTCCGACACCGATCGCCGAGGTCACCAGCTTGTCGACGGATTTCAGGCGTTCGGGCGGTATCGGACTCCCGGTCGGATTGTTGACCAGAACCGCGATATTGATACCGCGCAGCCGCCAGGACGGATGCTCGAGAAACTGAACCGTCTTGTCGATATCGTAATTCGTCGTCTTGTGGGTGTCCGAGGGCGGCGGCGGTGCGGCTTCCTTGGCCGGCGCCGGCTGCGTCGTCTGACCCGCGGGATTGGTTTGCGCCGCCTGGTTTTGCTGCTGGTTCTGCTGCTGAGGAGTGGCGGTGGTTGGCGTGTCCGGCCGCTCGTTCGACAGGGCGCCGGGAATGCCGATGGGCTGGTCGCCCGCGCCCTTGATGCGGACAGTCTCGTCCTGGCTCAGCACATGGCTGTCGCCGTATTTGACCAGACTTTCCTTGCTCTGCGAAAAGTCGATGTCAGCATCTGACGAAATACGGAAATTACCACGACCGAGCACCGGTACCAACAGGTCGGTGAGCAGCATCTCATAGCGATGATTGATCTCACGCGTGAGCTCCAGCTCTTGCGGCGCTTGCATCGCGATGCCGTCGCCGGTGGGGCTGAGCACCGTGCCGCTTTGGTCGACGACCGTGACGTGATCGCGCGCCAGCCCCGGGACGCTCGAAGCGACGAGACCGACGATGCCGGCGACCTGCGAGCCGGTCAGCGTCACGCCCGGCCGCAGCCGTACCAGCACGGAGGCGCTCGGCTTCGGCGAATCGCCGAGGAAATCCGTCTGTTTCGGCAGTGCCAGCGTGACCTTGGCGGAGACAACGCCATCGACCTCGCCAACCGTACGCGACAGCCCCGCCTCGATGCCCCGCACATAGTGTACCTGCTCGACGAACGGGCTGACGCCTAGGCTCTCATTGTCGAGGATTGCCCACTCGTCGCCGTCATGCTTGACGACGCCGCTCGCAGCCAGCTGCAGCCGGGCGCGCCCGACCTCGGACGCCGGCACCTCGATCACCCGACCGCCTTCGGTGATGCGATAAGGAATGTTGAGCTTTTGCAGCTCGGCGATGGCATGTCCGCCTTCCTCGCCGGACAGACCGGCATAGAGCACGGCGTAGTTTGAGCCCCAAAACCATAGGGCCGCCAGCGCGATCAGCGTCGCTGCCGCGGCGCCGCCGACGATCAGCGCGGCGCGCGTCCGCCCGCCAAGGACAGGGCGCACCCGCTCCAGCAGGGCCTGGGGGTTGATCGCGTCTAAAAAGGCCACGCTTCACCCGCGCCTTTGGTCAGACCTGCATGTTCATGACGCTCGTGTAGGCGGCAACCACCTTGTCGCGCACCCCCGAGGCCATCTGCAAAGCCAAGTTCGCCTGTTCGAGCGAAACCATCACATCGCTCAGCGGGATATTCTGGTCGCCTGCGGAAAAGGCTTTGGCCGACGCGTCGGCACTGGCGATCGAGCCATCGACGCGGTCAAGCGCGCTTTGTAGCGTCTGCATAAAGCTCGGCGCAGCACCGTCGACGGCTCCCACGTCGGGAATAACCGGATCGCTCGACGGCGCGGTCGCGGCGCTCGCCAGCGACTGCAGATCGGACAGCACCGCCCCCATCGCGGCGACAGCCTCGATCACCGCCCGGCCCTCGCACCATGCTGCGGACGCTGTGCCAACTGCCGCCGTTGCGCGAGAAACGCGA